>JAYRLX010000194.1:0-7177 GCA_041905125.1 Caulobacter sp.
ATCGACGCCCTGCAGCCAGACCTTGGTCCCCGCCTTCAGCGGCAGGAGGGCCTTGTCGTTCTTCAGCAGCACCTGCGAGCGGGCCTGGGCCGAGAGCGCGGCGGCCTTGGCCTGGGGCGAGCCGACGACGCCGTCGACGGCCTGCGGATCGACGAACGGGTTCTCAAATAGGCCCAGCTGGAACTTCGACACCAGCACCCGGACGACGGACTGGTCGACACGCGCTTGGCTCAGCCGCCCCTGGCGCACCGCCTCGACGATGACGCCCGGTTCGTTGACGCCGCCAAACTGGTCGATGCCCGCCTCGACGCCTTTGACGTACCGATCGGAGACCGACAGGGTCTCCACGCCCCAGGGCATGCCGATGGTCCAGGGCGGCTGCGGCGCGGTGGGGTTCTCGCAGGCCTGGGGACAGTCACGGGTGATCGCCCAGTCGGAGAGCACGATGCCCTTGTAGCCGTAGCGGCCGCGCAGCAGGTCGGTGAGCAGCTGGCGGTTGAAGCCGGCGCCCACCGGCTCCAGCGGACGGCCGGAGACCTCCGCGCCCTCGACGATGTTGTAGGTCGGCATGACGCCGGCCACGCCCGCGGCGAACGCGTCCTCGAAGGGGCGGATGTGGATCTTCAGGCTTTGGGGCGTGACCTTGGAGTGGCGACCGTAGGCGTTGTGACCGTCGAAGCCTTCCGGCGCGGCGCCGTAGGCCACCCAGTGCTTGACCACGGTCATCACGCCTTCGGGCGTGGGGCCTTTGCGCCCGCCCTGGAAGCCTTCGACATAGGCGCCGACGAGCTTGCCGGCCAGCACCGGATCGGAGCCGAATGTGCCCGTGCCTCGCGACCAGCGCGGCTCGGTCACCAGGTCGGCCTGGGGCGAGAGGGCCTCGTGGATGCCGCTGGCGCGGTACTCGGCGCGCGCGCTCCTGGCGAAGGCCTTGATCTCGGCCGGATCCCCCAGGGCCGCGAAGCCCAGGGCTTCGGGCCACTGGGTGTAGCCCTCGCCAGATAGGCTCGCGCCCAAGACCGCCTGGAAGTGGTGGCGAGGATCGGTGCTGACCGTCACCGGCACGCCCAAGCGGGTCTTTTCGGCCACCGCCTGGACGGCGTTGTTCTGCTCGGCCATCACCTTGGGCGAGACCATCAGCCGGGTGATGAAGCTGTTGATGTGCAGCGCGTCGACCTCGCGCTCAACGGCGGGCAGGTCGTAGCCGACGTTGGAGACGCCCAACGGATTGCCCAGGGCCGGGAGGTTGGAGTGGACCATAACCCCGGCCTTCTCCTCCAGGGTCATGCGGGCGGTCAGATCAGCTGCGCGCCGGGCCGCGGGCAGGCGCCAGTCCTCATAGGGGGTCAGGCGACCATCGTGGTCGAGATCGCGGAATTTCAGTCCGTCGACCGTGATGATCGCATCGGAGCGCGTGCCAAGCTGAGGCTGGCGCGGCGCGGCCAGGGCGCCGCCGGCCAGGACCGTCAAGACCATGGCGCTGGCCGTGCAGGAGAGCCGGACATGGCGGTGCAGTCGGATTTTGTCGTTCATGAACGCGCTCCGATGGATCGTTGGGAGGGTTAGAATTCGACGCCGAAGCGCACGCCCAAGGTGCGCGGATCGGCGAACTGGGCGACCCCGAAGGTCCCGGTCGAGACGCTGGTCACGACCAGTTCGTTCTCCAGGTTGCGAGCGAAGCCTTGGACGGACCAGGCGCCGGCCGGGGCGGTGTAGGTCAGCGACAGGTCCGTCTTGGTGTAGGCCGGAATGCGGAACTGGTTGACCGTGGTCAGGGAGGCCAGGCGATAGCTCTGCGAAAAGCGGCTGGCGAGGTTGGCCGCGACCTTGGCGCCGGACGCCAGGGTCCAGGTGTGGGTATAGCTGCCCGAGGCCGTCCATTCGGGCGAGCGATCCAGGCGCTTGCCCGACCAGTCGATCGTGGTCGTGGGCATGAACGTATCGTAGCGCGCCTTGAGCCAGGCCACCGAGAAGTCGAACTTGCCGCCGCTCCAGGGCGCGAGAGCGCCTTCGGCCTCGATCCCGTCGACCTTGGCGGCCGCGGCGTTGGTCGTCACCCGGCAGGGACCGCCGCAGATCGACGAGGTCTGGCTGAGTTGCAGGTTGTCGTAGTCGTAGTGGAAGGCCGCCATGCTCAGGCGCAGGGCGTTGTCGAACAGGCGCGTCTTGACCCCCAGTTCGTAGGAGGTGAGCGTCTCGGGCTCATAGTAGAGCGCACCGGCCGGCAGGGTGCAGCCGCTGGCCGTGCCGATCTCGCAGCCGTCGTTGAAGCCGCCGGCCTTGTAGCCGGTGGCCACCACGCCATAGAGCAGCGTGGCCTCGTCCAGGTCGTAGTCCAGGCCCAGGCGCCAGGTGGTCTTCTCGAACGAACGGTCGGCGATGTTGGGCGTCTTGACGTCGGTCGACTGGTTGCAGGCCTCGGTCCCGCAGCGGGTGGTGAAGCCGATGCGCGACTTGTCGTCGTGGGAGAAGCGGATGCCGCCGGTCAGGCGCAGGTTGTCGGTGAAGGCGTAGGTCGCTTGGCCAAAGCCGGCCCAGGACTTGGAGATCGTCGGGTCCTGCGGGAAGCCGTAGACATAGCCGGTGGTCCCCGGCGTCTGCGACAGCAGGCCGTAGAGGTTGTAGATGATGCTGGACTCTTCGCGGAAATAGTAGAGCCCGCCCTGGGCCTTCAGCTTGCCGCCGTGATCGTAGACCAGGCGCAGTTCCTGGCTGTTCTGATCGTAGGTCCCGTCAAAATAGGTCCGGATGGCCGTGGCGCCCGAGCCCAGCAGCAGCGCGCTGTCCTCGTCGCGGACGAAGCGGCGATAGGCGCCCAGGTAGTTGACCTCGACAAGGCCCAGGTCATAGCGGGCGTCGGCCATCAGACCCCAGGTATTGTTGGCCGAACCGACGTTGCCGGCGTAGGGGACGTTGACCGTGCGCTTCTCGTCGAAGCCGCGGTCGTCGCCGATATAGGTCGGGTCCACGCCGGTGGTGTTGTAGTTGCTGAACACCGCGCTGGTCAGGACCGAGTTGAACGGCCGCCCGTTCATCGACGAATAGTCGCCGCGCAGCAGCAGCGAGCCCTTGCCCAGGTCGAACAGCGCCGACAGGCGGCCCGACAGATTGTCCTTGAACGGGCTCAGCTGAGTGTTGAAGCGCGGACCAGCCTCCAAGTAGCTGTCGCGGCGATCGTAGTTGACCGAAGCGCGCAGGGCCACGCGCTCGCTCACCGGCAGGTTCACCGTGGCCGTGGCTTGGCGGGTGTCATAGTCCCCGTAGGCGACGCTCGCCGAACCGCTGAACTCGCCCAGTTGAGGCCGCTTGGCGATGACGTTGACCGCGCCGGCGGTGGTGTTGCGGCCAAACAACGTGCCCTGCGGCCCGCGCAGCACCTCGACCCGATCCAGATCGTAGAAGCTGACCTCCTGGGCCTGGGGACGGGCGATGTAGACGCCGTCGAGCATGAAGGCCGCGGACGGATCGCCCTTTTCGGTGGAGTCGGCGCTGGAGACGCCGCGGATGGTGATGCGAAGGCCATCACCCCGGTCGATCGACAGGTTGGGAATGCGGTCGGCCAGGCCGGTGGGATTGGTGACCCCGGCGGCCACCAATTGCGCGCCGCCGACGGCGGTCAGCGACACGGGGGTCTTGGAGGCGACGGTTTCGGTGCGGGTGGCGGTGACGATGATCTCGTCCACGGCCGAGGTCGGCTCGGGTTGGGCCTGCGGCTGCGCCTGGGCGTTGGCGACGGAGAAGCCGGCAACGGCGAGCGTCAAGGCGAGCGCGGATGCGCCCATGCGCGGATGGATCATGACCTACCCCTAATGTCTTTTCGTATCGGCCCGCTGGCCGGGTCTTGGCGGCGCGAGGGCCGCTGCAGGCTCTGGCTACAAACCCCCGTCGTCGCTCACCATTTCAAAATGCCAACGTTGTCATTCACCACGTCGATACCTGCCCCCGGAGGCGTCGATGCGTTCGATGGCTCCATGGCGCGTTTTCCGTAAGCGCGGCCCGGATTTAGGACCCGCTCGCCGGGCGGGCCGGATCGCGCCGGACTTCAGCCTTCGACCCGCTTGATAGGCCCATCTGGTTTTTGATTTTGTCCTGTGTGGCCCTGGGGGCGCACACCGCACCCTCCCCTACGGAGTTTCTGCATGTCCTCCTCCCCCCAACGCATCGATGTTCACCACCACGTCATCCCGCCGGTCTTCACCCAGGCGATGCAGCGGCACGGCCTCACCCAGGTCGCCGGCGCGCCGCTCCCCCACTGGGCGCCGGAAAACTCCATCAGCGTGATGGACACCCATGGGATCGAGACGGCGATCACCTCGCTGTCCGCGCCCGGCGTCTATTTCGGCGACGTGCAGGAAGCCTGCGACCTGGCCAGGGCCTGCAACGAGTTCTCCGCCCGCATGGCTCAGGACCACCCGGGCCGTTTCGGCTTCTTCGCCGTGCTGCCGATGCCGTTCACCGAACAGGCCTGCGCCGAGGCGATCTACGCCCTGGACGTTCTAAAGGCCGACGGCGTGGTTTTGCTGGGCAGCACCGAGGGCGTGTTCCTGGGCGATCCGAAGCTCGAGGAGCTGATGGCTGAACTGGACCGCCGCTCGGCGGTGGTGTTCGAACACCCCAATATGCACCCCACCAGCACCCAGGTGGACCTGTCGATCCCCGGCTTCTTCGTGGAGTTTCTCTGCGACACCACGCGGGCGGCGGCCAACCTGATCTTCAGCGGTACGGTGGAGCGCTACCCCAACATCCGCTGGATCCTGTCCCACGCGGGCGGCTTCCTGCCCTTCATCGCCTGGCGTCTGTCTTTGGCCAACGAGCTGCCGCATCACGCCAAGCACATGCCCAAGGGCGTGCTGCACTACATCCGTAGCTTCTATTTCGACACGGCGCTGTCGCCCTCGCCCTTCGCCATGGCCGCCCTCAAGCAATTGGTGGATCCCTCCCACATCCTGTTCGGCAGCGACTATCCGTTCGCGCCGGGTCCGGTGGTGGGCATGGAGGTCAAGACCCTGGAGGGTCTGGAAGTGTTCGACGCGGCGACCCACGCCATGGTCGACCGTCAAAACGCCCTGGCGCTCTTTCCGCGGCTGGCGGGGGTCTTGCCCCACCACGACGGCCTCGGCGCCAAGGTCAAGCGCGCGGTCGCGGCCCCTATCGTCGACATCGTCGATAAGATCCGCGACCGCTGAACCTGTGCGCCGCTATCGCGGCGCCAGGGGCGTGTGAAGGCCAAACCCCTGGCTGAGATAGGTCAGGGGCGGCGCCTCGCAGTGCTCGAGGCGGAGGATCTCTCCGACGATCACACGGTGGGTGGCGATGTCGCTGTACTGCGCCAAGCGACAATCGAGATTGACGCTGGCGCCGTCCAGCCAGAAGCCCGCGCCCGACGCGCGCCAGCCGCCGATCGCGAAGCGATCCTCCATCGCCATCGGCGGCTGGCCCGCAAAGGCCATGGCCGCCGAAAGATTGGCCTCGGAGATGATCGACAGGCCAAAGCCCCCAGCGCGGACCACCGCTTCGGCGATGGGCGCGGTCGCCAGAAGGCTGACCAACAGGCTCGGCGGATCGGCGCTTAGCGACATCACCGCGCTAACCGTGCGGCCATAGCGCGCCTCCGGGGCGGCGACGGTGACCACTGACACCGCCCCGGGCATGCGGGCCATGGCCTGCCGAAACCCTTCGGCGTCGACAGGCGCATGCCGGCTCACAGCGCAAAATCCATGGTCTGGGCGCCCATCAGCACCCCGCCGGCGTTGATCGCCCCCTTGTCGGCGTTGAGATAGGCGTGGTTGGAGGCGGCGTGGACGTCGCGGAAGAAGCGCTGCATCGGGTTCTCCACGCGGATGCCCCGACCGCCGGTGGCCTTGAACAGCAATTCGATGGCGGCCATGGCGGTCTTTGCGATGTGCTGGGCGTTCCATTTGTTCTGGACCCGCAGCTCAACCGACAGCGGCGCGCCAGCCTCGACCAGGGCGTCCATCTGCGCGAACGCCGTCTCCAGGCTGGCGTGGGCGCCGCGGATCATGGCTTCGGCCTCGGCCAGGCGCTGGCGCACGAACGGATCCTCCAGCGCCTTGGCGCCGTCATAGGCGCCGACCCGCTCCTGCATCTGGGCGCGGAACTCTTCCAGCGCGCCGTCGGCCATCCCCAGGGTCACCACCGACAGGCAGTAGGCGAAGACCACGCCGAACGGATAACGGTAGTTGGGCGAGGTGAAGGTCTGAAGCCCGATATCCTGCATCATGAAGCTGTCGAGGAACTTGTGGGTTCGGTAGTCGGGTACGAAGGCGCCCTCGACGACGATGTCCTTGCTCCCCGTGCCCTTCAGACCCATCACATGCCAGGTGTCGTCGATGCGGTAGTCGCTGCGCGGGATCAGGAAGACGCGCATGTCGGGCATGAAGGCGCCCTCCTCGGCCGGAGCCATGCCGCCCAGGAACACCCATTGGCAGTGGTCGCTGCCGCTGGACCAGGGCCAGCGGCCGCTGACCTTGAAGCCGCCCTCGGCCCGTTCGATCTTGCCGAATGGCGCGTAGGACGACGAGATCCGGGTGCTGGCGTCCTGACCCCAAACGTCCTGGGCGGCCTGCGGCGCGTAGAGCGCAAGCTCCCAGTTGTGGATGCCCACCAAGTTCATGCACCAGGCGCTGGAGGGACAAGCCTTGGCCAGGGTCATGGCCACCTTGAACTGGTCCATCGGGTGCATCTCGTAGCCGCCGTAGGCCGCCGGCTGAAGCATGCGATAAAGACCGGCCTTCTCGAAATCGGCGACGGTTTCGTCGAGCACGGAGCGATTGTCCTCGCACGCCTGGGCCCGGGCCCGAAGGGTAGGCAGGAGCGCTTCGGCGCGGGCCAGCAATTCCTGGGCGGTCGGGATCTCCGTGGCGGAAACGGCGATAGCTTGGCTTTGGGACGTCATGGACGGTCTCCTATGAGGGATCGGAAGGGTCAGGACAGGGCCGGCTTGGACGGCCGGGCCAGGCGGGGCGGCCGCGGCTCGCCCAGGGACAGCAGCGCCAGCGCGCCGGCGAAGGCGGCCAAGGCCAAGGCGATCAGGCCCGCGCCATAGCCGCCCTGGTGGTCGAAGACGCGGCCCAGGAGCGCGGGGCCCAGGGCGATGCCGATGGTGAAGACCAGAAGCTGGAAGCCGTAGATCTCGCTGAAGTGGGCCAGGCCGAAG
>JAYRLX010000195.1:0-6418 GCA_041905125.1 Caulobacter sp.
CGCCGCGCGCCGGGCGACGGCCGCACGCGGCGCCTGGCTTTGACGGTGAAGGGCCAGGCCCTGCTGGTCCGGATCCAGACCGAGCTGCTGCCGCGCATCGAGCCGGCGGCGGCGGAGCTGGTCGCGGGGCTCGACGGCGACGTCATGCTGGGCCTGGCCAAGGTCGAGCAGCGCCTCGCCGACGCCTCGCTGCTGACGCGGATCGAGGCCGCCGGTCCGCCGGCCATGTGGGCCCGCGACTTCTCCGACGACTTGGCCGAGGCCTTCCACCGGATCAACGCCGAATGGATCGAGGACATGTTCGCCCTCGAGGAGAACGATATCGCCCTGCTGAGCCGGCCGCGCGAGCTGATCCTCGACAAGGGCGGGGTGGTGCTGTTCGCCGAAACGCCCGAGCTGGGCGTCGTCGGCACCTGCGCCCTGATGGTCTCCAAGGACGGCTGGGTCGAGCTGACCAAGATGGGCGTGCTGAAAAGCGCCCGGGGCTTGAAGGTCGGTGAGTTCCTGCTGGCCAAGACCCTGGAGCGGGCCGCCAGCCTGGGCATGGACAAGGTCTATCTGCTGACCAACAAAAAGTGCGCCGCGGCGATCCACCTCTACGAGAAGCTGGGCTTCGTCCACGACGCCGAGATCATGCGGACCTTCGGGGCGCGCTATGAGCGCTGCGACGTTGCGATGGCGTATCGGCCGAGGGGATAGGGGCGGGGACGGCCAGGCCCTCGAACACGGGGCGGGCCAGCACATAGCCTTGCACCAGGTCCACGCCCAGGTCGCGCAGGACCGTCAGCTCCTCGACGGTCTCGACGCCCTCGCAGACGGCGGTGATGTCGAGATCCTTCAGCATGGCCAGCAGGTGCGAGACGATCGACCGCTTGGCGCGATCGCGATCGATGTCGCGGATCAGCTCCATGTCCAGCTTGACGATGTCGGGCTGGTACTTGGCCAGGAGGTTCAGGCCCGCGAAGCCGGCGCCGAAGTCGTCGATCGCGGTCTTGAAGCCCATGGCGCGATAGGTGCGCAGGATGTCCAGCACGTGCTGGGTGTCCAGCGCCTCGTTTTCCGTGAACTCGAAGATCAGCCGGTCCAGCGGAAAGCCCGTCCGCATCGCCGTCGCCAGGGTCAGGCGGATGCAGGCGCGCGGCTCGTAGACGGCGTTGGGCATGAAGTTGATCGACAGGCGCGCCCCGGTTTCGGCCAGGCCCAGGCCCGTGGCCAGCTCGATCGCCTTCACCCGGCACTGCTGGTCGAAGACATAGCGGTTGTGGTCGGACACCGTCGACAGCACCGAGCCCGCCCCCTCGCCGCCGGCGCCGCGCACCAGAGCCTCGTGGGCGAACACCTGGCCCGTCGAGACGTCGACGATCGGCTGGAACGCCATGGAGAAGGGCGTCTCGAAGTCCTGGCCGTCACGACAGCCGCTGCACCCTTGGCTCACATCCGATCTCCGCTGCGATCGGACAGGATGACGGCGAAGGGTTGAGGGCGGGTTTAGAGGGCCGCCCCGGATCGCCGCGCTTGAGCGTCGTTCGCGCGGGCGAATGGCGATAGCCGCTTGAACCTCAGGTTGCCGGCGCCACAATAGCGCGAAGGGTGGGGGAGCATAGCGTGCGCCTATTGGGTTTGATGTTGACGTCCATGCTCGTCGCGAGCGCCGCGCACGCGCAATCCGAACAGGTCAAGCGAGGGCCCGCGCCCTCGTGGGCCACGGTGTCCGACCCCTTGCCCGTCCCGGCCGTCGTCGACGGTCCGATGTTCGTTCGCCGGCAGGACGTGGAGATCCGGCTCAGCGACCGCGGCCAGGCGCAGTACTTCGGCTCGCGCATCAAGATCACCCAGTCGGCCGCCCTGGAGCTCGGCAACATCTCGATCGCCTGGAACCCGCAGGCCGGAGCGCCGATCGTGCACAAGATCGAGCTCATCCGGGACGGCGAGGTCACCGACGTTCTCAGCAAGACTTCCTTCGAGATCCTGCGGCGCGAGGGACAGCTGGAAGAGTTGCGCCTGGATGGGACCTTGACGGCGGTCCTCCGCGTGCCGGACCTGCGGGTCGGCGACGAGATCGAGATGGAGTTCACGACCTTCGGCGACGATCCCACGCTGGGACCCAACCAGTCGGGCATCCTGATGGTCACGGCCAGCCCCGCGCCGGGCCGCTACCACATGGGGCTGAGCTGGGATCAGGGTCATGAGCCTCACCTGAAGACGACGCCGGACATGACGGCGGCCATGGTCAAGAGCGAGCGGGCCGTCGATTTCCGGTTCGACAATCCGCCAACCCTGGCGCCGCCCAAGGACGCGCCGCCGCGCTACCAGTGGCGGCGCGCGGCGGAGTTCACGGACTTCGCCGACTGGGCGGCCATTTCACGCCACTTTGCGCCCCTGTTCGCCAAGGCGGCGACCCTCGCGCCCGACTCGCCCGTCAAGCTGGAGGCCAAGCGCATCGCCGCGGCCCAAACGGCGCCCATGGATCGCGCGCGGGCGGCGTTGAAGCTGGTGCAGCAGGACGTCCGCTACATCTATGTGGGCCTCAACAAGGGCAATCTGACGCCCGCCTCGGCCGACGAGACCTGGCGGCGCCGCTACGGGGACTGCAAGGGCAAGACCGTGCTGCTGATCGCGCTGTTGCGGGAGCTTGGCATCGAGGCCGAGCCCGTGATGATCAGCTCGGTGGGCGACGACGGCCTGGATCAGCACCTGCCGATCCCGCGGTTCTTCGACCACGTCCTGGTGCGGGCGCGGATCGACGGCGCGACCTATTGGCTCGATGGAACGCTGCCGCCCGTGGCGCGCCCCAGCGAACGCCCCGTGTTCGCGGTCGACTGGGGCCTGCCGCTGTCCGCGCAAGGCAGCCCCTTGGAGCGGCTGCCGCCCCGGGGGCTGACGACGCCGGACGAGATCAATCTGTACGAGATCGATGCGCGGGCCGGCTTCGACCAGCCCGCGCGCATCACCTCGACGCGGATCGCTCGAGGCGTGGCCGGCCTGCAGGAGCAGTTGCAGTTCTCGGCCGTCACGTCCGGACAGCTGCTCGAAGCCTTCCGGCAGAGCGCCATCGGCGACACCTGGCAGACGATCGACGACGTGAAGTGGCGCTACGACGAACAGGCCCAGGCCAGCATCCTGACCATCAGCGGGATGGGCGCTGTCGATTGGGAGAAGGAAGGCGCCGGCGTTCGGTCGTTCTCGCTTCCGGGCGGCGGCTTCAATCCGCCCGAGCGGCGCGTCCGCGCGGAGACCCAGAGCAAGGATGTCCCGTTCTACACGGCGCCGGAATATGAGTGCAACGCGACGACCATGCGGCTGCCGCTGTCGACCCAGCCAAGGCAGTGGTCGTCGGCGGCCAGCTACGACACGCGTCTCTTCGGCCGCGCCTACCACCGGGCGTGGGAGCTGCGCGACGGCGCCATTCGCATGATCCGCGCGTCGAGGGTCGAGCAGCCGGAGATCGACGCCGCGACGGCCGCGCGCGACAACGGCCGTGTCGCCGCGTTCGACAACAGCATGGGCTGGATTTCCTACACGCCGACCGGAAGCAAGCCCGCCGTTGGACGCGGGGAGACGGTCCCGGCCGTCTACGAGCTCGACTGGACGGCCAAGGACGTCCCCTGCGCGGCGGCGGCGAAGCCGCAGTAGGGGGAGCGCTACGACTTGTGTTCTCGGGGCGATCTATGGGGGCGACGTTGATCCTGGACATGTTGTCGGCTGTGGCCGTGGCCGCGGCCCTATCGGGTTCGGCTCCCCACACAACGGGCGAAATCCGGGTCAATCTCGCCACCGGCCGGCTCGCCGGCTCGGTCTGCGTCGAGAACTGGCCGGCGGCCGCGGCCGGAAACGCCGCCCTGAACACCGGCCTGACGATCGCTCGCGTCAAGGACGGGACCGGCAGGCCGCTTTCGTTCAACAGCTGGCAGGGCGGGACGCTGAACCGCGAGGCTCGCGCCTTCACCTTTGACCCGCCGACGACGGGGCCGGTCTGTTTCGACTATTTCGGCGCGGCGCCGATGTTCCCGGATCACGACGCCCAGGATGACTTCAAGGGCATGCTCGCGGCCGACGGCAGGAGCCTTCGCGTCACGGAACAGAGCGTGTGGCTGCCGGCGCCCTTCGACCCGCAGGCCAAGAAGCGGCTGCAGGATACGACCTATCGCCTGCACGTGATCTGCGACGACTGCACGCTCCTGTATATGGGCGGCGCCGCGCCCGTGCGCGGCGGCGACGCGATCCTTCAGAGCGACAGGCCTGCGGCTCCGCTGCTGTTCGCGGGAACGGGACCGGTGGACATCGGGCCCGACGTGACCTTCGTGAACGCCCAGCTCACGCCCGAGGCGCGCGCCGGCTGGACCCAGTTCTATCATCGCGTCCGAGGGTTCTATGCGGACTATCTGGCCCGCCCTTTCGGAGGCATGCCGACCATCCTCCGCTTCGACTCCCTGGATAACGCCCATAATCCACAGCGACAGTGGGGCTTCGCGAGCTGGCCCACCATCGCCCTGGGCAATGGCGACCTGGAGGCCATGGGACGCTCCTTGCCGCGCGATGACGAGGATGGGCGGGACCAGACCGCCTATCTCGCCCACGAGACCGCCCACTATTATTTCGCCGGCGACGGGACCTATCGCTGGTTCCTGGTCGAGAGCACCGCCGAGTTCATGTCCTGGAAGGCGCTCGCCGCGCTCAAGGGACGCGACGCGATGAACGCCCGCGTCGCCAATCGCGTCGGCGCGATGAGCTGGGACGTCCTGCCGTTCAACACCCTCGAGCGGCCGGAGCGGATCGGCGAGAACTACCGCTACGTCTATGGCCCCCTGCTGCTGGAGAGCCTGGATCGCACGATCGGCGACGCCCGGATGCGGCGGTTCATGCGCGGCTTGCTGGCGACACCGCCGAAGGCCTGGGACGACTTCGGTCGGATCGCAAAGGAGGCCGGGGTCTCCGACGCGGAATGGAGCGCCTGGACGAAACGCTGCGTAGAGGGCGCGCCGAAGACCTGCATCGCCGAGCTGGCGCCGGCGAAGACGGCTAAGCCCTAGCCCACTCGGCCGGCGCTGTCCGGATCATCTAGACTGTCCGGGTGATGTGCAACTATAGGGCGATAAGTCTATCGGGAATCGAGCTATGCTCATCGTTGCGCCGGTTGTCGCCATCCTTGTCCAGTCGCCCGTATCGGAGTCGAGCGTTCGGGCTCAACCGGCCGCCGAGCGCCTGGCGAAAGCCACCTCGCTTCCGGGCAGCGAAATGTTCGGAGCCCTACAGACGAACTTGCCGCCTGCGCGTCGCAAGTCCCTGGAGGTCGCCATGGTCGAGAGCCAGGCGGACGCGGCCGGGCTTCGCGGCGTGCTCGCCGCCGCCTACGCCCGCCATCTCACGCTCGCCGAAATGGAAGGCGCGATCGAATTCTTCGAAAGCCCGCTCGGGGCGTCGTTCGAGCGGAAGATGCTGAAACAACAGCGCGAGGCTTTCACGGCCGAAGAGACGCGCGCGGCGCAGGCTTTCTTTCAGTCGCCGACGGGCAGGGCCTTCCAAGCCAAGTTACCCGTCATCGGCGAGACGATGCGTCCTGCATTCAAGAGCTTCGGCGAGAAACTGATAGGCCGCGCCCAGGCGATTCACTGTCGGACGACCAGCGAGTGCGGTCCGTTCTTCGGGAACCCCAAGCCCTAATCCACCCAACCCAGCACCGTCCGGATCGTCTCGACCATGCGGTCGATGTGCGCCTTCTCCAGGATCAGGGGCGGGGAGAGGGCGATGATATCGCCGGTGACGCGGATCAGCAGGCCCTCGTCGAAGCAGGTCTCGAAGACCTCCATCGCCCGGGCGGTCGGGGCGCCGGGGCGGGGCGAGAGCTCGATGCCGGCGACGAGGCCGAGGTTCCTGACGTCGATCACGTGGCGGGCGTCGGCCAGGCCGTGGACGGCGTCCTGCCAGTAGCCCTCGATCCCGGCGGCGCGGGCGAAGAGGTCGTCCTCCTGGTAGGTCTCCAGGGTCGCCAGGCCCGCCGCGCAGGCCAGCGGGTGGGCCGAATAGGTGTAGCCGTGGAAGAGCTCGATGGGAGCGTTCGCGCCCTCCATCATGGCGTCGTAGATCTTGCCGGAAGCGGCGACCGCGCCACAGGGCACGGCGGCGTTGGTCAGGCCCTTGGCCATGCAGATCAGGTCGGGCGTGACGCCGAAGCGGTCGGCGGCGAAGGGGGCGGAAACGCGGCCGAAACCGGTGATCACCTCGTCGAAGATGAGGAGAATATCGTGCTTGTCGCAGATGGCCCGCAGGCGTTCGAGATAGCCCTTGGGCGGGATCAGCACGCCGGTGGAGCCGGCCACCGGTTCGACGATCACGGCGGCGATGTTGGAGGCATCGTGCAGGGCGACGATCTTCTCCAGGTCATCGGCCAGGTGCGCGCCGTGCTCGGGCTGGCCCTTGG
>JAYRLX010000195.1:6428-7134 GCA_041905125.1 Caulobacter sp.
GAAGGTGTTGCCCTCCAGGCCGTGGGTGTGGGGCAGGTGGTCGACGCCGGTGAGCAAGCTGCCGAAGTACATCCGGTTCTTCGGGATGCCGCCCACCGAGATGCCGCCGAAGCCGACGCCGTGATAGCCGCGCTCGCGGCCGATCAGCCGGGTCTTGGTCCCCTTGCCGCGGGCGCGGTGGTAGGCCAGGGCGATCTTCAGCGCCGTGTCGACCGACTCCGAGCCGCTGTTGGTGAAGAAGATGCGGTCCAGGCCCTTCGGCGTGATCTGGGCCAGACGCGAGGCGAACTGGAAGGCCAGCGGGTGGCCCATGTTGAAGCAGGGGGCGTAGTCCATCTCGGCCGCCTGCTTCTGGATCGCCTCGCGGATCTTCGGCCGATCGTGGCCGGCGTTGACGCACCAGAGGCCCGAGGTCGCGTCCAGCACCTCGCGGCCTTCCGGCGTGCGGTACCACATGCCGCTGGCCGAGGAGAGCATCCTGGGATGCGCCTTGAACCGCCGGTTCGGCGTGAACGGCATCCAGAAGGCGTCGAGGTCGTTGGCGCTGGACATGGTCTGATCCTCACAGGCCTTGCATTGTGATCGCAATTATCCCCCAACTTGCAAGTCTCCCTCCTCCGCTCATCCCCGCGAAAGCGGGGACCCAAGCCAAATTCCGGGGAAGGGCGCCGAGGGAACGGACATGCGGAGAGTGATCCTGAGCACG
>JAYRLX010000196.1:0-7103 GCA_041905125.1 Caulobacter sp.
GCCCCTTTCTTCCTTTGAAGTGCGCGTAAGACAGCGTGAGTGCGGGCCGATGAACCGAGTGCTTCTGAACAATGTCGATCACGCCGACCTGCGGGTGATCGCCGGCCATGGCGCGGCCTTCGGCGACGCGATCAACCAGGCCTTGATCCTGCCCACCGAGTTCGAGGCGGCCCAGCGCGAATATCCGATCCTGATCCGCAAGGATGACGCCGGCGCCTATCAGGCGGTCGTGCTGCTGGGTCTGGACCGTGACGAGAACCTCTTCCTCGACGAGACCGGCTGGAACGCCCGCTATGTGCCGGCCGTGCAGCGGCGTGGACCGTTCTCCATCGCCCTGCAGCGCGACGCCCTGGGCGGCGAGCCGCGCCCGATGATCCATGTCGATCTCGATCACCCCCGCGTCAGCCGCGACCAGGGCGAGCGTCTGTTCCTGCCGGCCGGCGGCAATGCGCCCTATCTGCAAGGCGTCAGCCAAACCCTGGGCCAGATCCACGACGGCCTCGAGATCGCCGGGCCGATGTTCGCTTTCTACGACGAGCTGGGCCTGATCGAGCCGATCGACGTCGAGATCAAGCTGGACGACGGGACCAGCTACGACCTGCCCGACGTCTACACGATCGCGCCCGACCGATTGGCTAACGTGACGGGGGAGAACCTCGAGAAACTCCATCAGTCTGGCCTGCTGCGCGCCGCCCATTGGATCATCGCCTCGATGGGCAACATCGAGGACCTGATCGCGCGCAAGGCGCGCCGCCAGGCCAGGCTGGCATGAGCGCCCTGACGGCCCGCCGCACGCTGGAGACCGCCGTCGCCACGCCGGCGGATATTCCGTTCGACGCCATCCTGGCCGGCCAGACCCCGATGCTGTTCAAGGGCCTGGTCCGCGACTGGCCGATTGTCCAGAGAGGCCTCGAATCCAGCCAGGCCGCCCGCGACTACATCCGCGCTCACGACCAGGGCGGCCGCGTCGTCGGCTATTCCGCCGCCCCGGAGATCCGCGGCCGGTTCTTCTATGACGAGACCTGCACGGCGGTGAACTTCAAGGCCGAGCGCGCGCCGCTCGAGACCTTCCTGAGCCGGCTCGAAGCGGTCGAGGACCTCAATGACGCGCCGGCCGTCTATGTCGGCTCGGCCGACCTCGACGCCTATTTCCCAAGCCTGAAGGCCGAGAACGATCTGGGTCTTGGGCCCGAGGTCTACGGCGACCAGCCGCCCATGGCGGGCATCTGGATCGGCAACCGCACGACCGCCGCCGCCCATTGGGACATGTCCAACAACATCGCCGTCTGCGCCGCGGGCCGACGGCGCTTCACCCTGTTCCCGCCCGACCAGGTCGCCAACCTCTATCCCGGCCCGCTGGAGCCGACGCCCGGCGGCCAGGTGGTCAGCATGGTCGACTTCGAGAACCCCGACTTCGACGCTCATCCGGGCTTCCGCGAGGCCCTGGAAACAGCGCAGGTGGCCGAGATGGAGCCCGGCGACGTGCTGGTCTATCCCGCGCTGTGGTGGCACCAGGTCGAGGCGCTGGAGCCGTTCAACGTCCTGATGAACTACTGGTGGAACGCCGCGCCGATCCATGCCGACACGCCGATGAACACCTTGCTGCACGGGCTGCTGAGCCTGCGCGACCGTCCGGACTTCGAGAAGCAGGCCTGGAAATCCCTGTTCGACTACTACGTCTTCGGTCCCGCCGACCGGGCCGGCGCGCATCTGCCCGAGGGCGCGCGCGGGCCGCTGGGACCGATGGACACGATGACCGCCCGACGGCTGCGCGCGCAGTTGCTGGACCGGCTGAACCGATAAGACCAAAGGGAGCGATGCGATGACCCAGCAGATGATCCGCAAGGTGGTGATCGCGGGCGGCGGCACCGCCGGTTGGACCGCCGCCGCCGCGCTCGTCCGACAACTCGGCCCGCTACTGGATATCACCCTGGTCGAGTCCGAGGACATCGGCACGGTCGGGGTCGGGGAGTCGACCATCCCCACGGCCCGCACCTTCAACGCCTTGCTCGGCATCGACGAGGCCGAGTTCATGCGGGCGACCCAGTCGACCTTCAAGCTGGGAATCTCGTTCGAGAACTGGGGCGAGATCGGCGATCGCTACATCCACTCGTTCGGCGTGGTCGGCAAATCGACCTGGATGGGCGGCTTCCATCACTTCTGGATGCAGGCCAAGGCCCAGGGCTTCGGCGGAGACCTGGGCGACTACTGCCTGGAGCTGAAGGCCGCCGAGGGCGAACGGTTCTTCACCGGCGAGAACGGCCCGCTGAACTACGCCTATCACCTGGACGCGGGCCTCTACGGCCAGTTCCTGCGGCGCATGGCCGAGGCTGATGGCGTCAAGCGCGTCGAGGGCAAGATCGCCGGCGTCCGCCAGAGCGCGACCGACGGTTCGGTCGAGGCGCTGGTCATGGAGTCCGGCCAAGCGGTGGAGGGCGACCTCTTCATCGACTGCACCGGCTTCCGCGGCCTGCTGATCGAACAGACCCTGAAGGCCGGCTACGAGGACTGGGACCACTGGCTGCCGACCAACAGCGCCCTGGCGGTCCAGACCCGCTCGACCGAACCGGCCAAGCCCTATACGCGCGCCATCGCCCACCACGCCGGCTGGCGCTGGAAGATCCCGCTGCAGCACCGGGTCGGCAACGGCCTCGTCTACTGCAACGAATTCATGTCCGACGACGAGGCCTTGGCCCTGCTGCAGGGCGAGATCGAGGGCGAGACCCTGATCCCGCCCCGCCTGATCCGTTACCGCACGGGTCGCCGCCGCAAGACCTGGGACAAGAACGTGGTCGCCCTGGGCCTCTCCAGCGGCTTCGTCGAACCTCTGGAATCGACCTCGATCCACATGATCATGATCGGGGTGACGCGCCTGATGCAGCTGTTCCCGTTCGGCGGGATCAGCCAATCGGTGATCGACCGCTACAACCGCCTGGCCGACGACGAGTTGGAGAAGATCCGCGACTTCATCATCCTGCACTACAAGGCGACCGAGCGGACCGACAGCCCGTTCTGGGACCGCGTGCGCCAGATGGAGATCCCTGACAGCCTGGCCCAGCGGATCGAACTGTTCCGCGAAAGCGCCCAGGTTTACCAGGCCCCGGGCGAGCTGTTCCAGGTCGACTCCTGGCTGCAGGTGCTGCTGGGGCAGCGCGTCGAGCCCAAGAGCTTCCACGCCATGGGCCGTCTGATGCCGCCGCAGCAGTTGAAGCAGGCCCTGGACGATCTGAAGCGCAACATCGCCGGGACGGTCAGCCGTCTGCCCCAGCACCAGGCGTTCCTCGACGCCTATTGCGCGCCGCCGGTCAGCAAGAGCGCGTAAGCTCAGCCGTCGATCGGCGCGAACAGCTTCTGTAGTGTCGCGCCGATGCGGGCGGCGGACGGATCGCTGGGCGGCAGCCCAAAGCCGCGCAGCTCGTGGCCGATCCGTTCGCTGACG
Organism: Caulobacter sp.; assembly: GCA_041905125.1. Classification (GTDB taxonomy): domain Bacteria; phylum Pseudomonadota; class Alphaproteobacteria; order Caulobacterales; family Caulobacteraceae; genus Caulobacter. Next base: position 3,440 of record JAYRLX010000196.1, read on the forward strand.
GCCAGAAGCGGTCGGCTGGTGATCTGGGCCTGGGCCAGATTTTCCACGGCCTGGGCGTAGCGCTCGGCGTTCAGGGACTCCAGGGCCCACGCCCGAGCGGCGTCGCCGGTCTTCCGGCGTAGGGTCGCGTCGCCGGCCAGGCGCTCCAGCACCTGGCGGATCTCCTCGACGACGATTTCGCCATCGACCTTGAACACCAGGTCGTCGGGCAGCTCGCCATAGAAGCCGGCGCGCGCCACGACGGTAGGGCGGCCGCTGAGCATGCCCTCGCAGGCCGAGCCCGAGGCGCCTTCCAGGACGGGCTTGCGAAGGGCGCAGATGATGTCGGCCTCGTCGAGGCGCTGGTCCAGCGTCTCGTCGTCAACGGCGCCGTCGATGGCGAGGTTGTCGAAGCCGGCTTCCGCCGCGACCGCCTCGAGCCTGGCGCGCTCGTCATCCGAGATCGGGCCGACCAGGCGATAGACGCAGGTCCTGAGCGCGTCCGAGCCGCCGATCGCGCGGATCACGTCGGCGACGCGCTTGTTGGGGTTCATGACGCCGACCGTGGTGATGGTCAGGCGGTCCTTGGCCTTGGGCGGTCCCGGCGGCGTCTCGCGATCGGGGCAGCACAGCGGCGTGACGGCCACGGGACCGGCGCAGGCCGCCTCCAGGCGCGGGGCGTAGAAGCGGGCGTGGGCGAGGGCGGCCTCGCAGCGCCGGGCCAGCCACTCGGTCATCGGCAGCTTGGCGGCGATCTCGCCCATGTCCAGCATCTGGCCCGAACGCACGGCCACCGCATGGGGCTCGGCCTCCGGCCCATAGGTCGCGATGATCTCGGCGTCGTGCCGGCGATAGTCGAGCCCGTTGTGGTGCAGCCAGCCCGAGAACAGGTTGTAGATGTAGAAGTCGTGGAAGATCCCCAGGCACGGCGCGGCGTCAAGGATCGCCAGGGCGCCGGCGTGGAAGGGGTAGTTGTCGCCGATATTGACGATGACGACGTCGAAGTCGTTCCGAAGCCGGTTCAGATCGACCGCGCGCCAGTGGCGGACGGGCAGGGTGGTCGCATGCTGGGGCTCAGCGGGATCGTCGCGGTCCTCGCAGCGCAGGATCTCGACCTGATGGCCGCGCGCGGCGAGGGCGGCGGTGACGGCGGCGCTGACCCGGCCGATCGACGAGCGCAGCACGAAAGGCGTGACCCAGCAGATCTTCATCGTCAGGGCCTAGCGCTGCAAAAGCCGGCGCTCGGCGTCGCCGCCGGGCCGCACGAAGGCGATATTGGCGGAGACGAGCTTGGCGGCGGCCTTGGCGTCGGTCGGCGCGCAGTCGCTGGTGGCCTCGTCGATCAGATAGGGCTTGAAGCCGGCGTCGGCGAAGGCCTTGAACCATTGGGCCGGCGTCTGGCCGACCCGCATCAGATGCTCGGGCCCGAACTCGGCCAGAATGGCGAGGTCGGCGTTCTTGGCGATCACGCCCTTCATGCCGGCCAGCACGTCCAGCTCCGCGCCCTCGACGTCGATCTTGACCACGTCCAGGCGCTGGCCCGGCGCCATGTCGTCCAGGCGCACCACCTCGACCTCGACGGTGCGCGCCTCTTCGGCCTCGGGCAGGGCGTAGAGCGAGCTGTGGCCGATGATGTCGCTGACGTGGAAGGTCAGGCGCCCAGGCTTCTCGCCGACGGCCTGGTCACGCACCTCGACCCAGGTCAGGCCGTTGAGATGCCTCATCTTTTCGAGGTTGGCGCGGGGCGTGGCCTCGGGTTCGAAGGCGATGACCTTGCCCTCGGGCCCGGCGGCGCGGGCCATGACCAAGGTCAGCAGGCCGATGTTGGCGCCGACATCGGCCACCGCCATCCCCGGACGAACCAGGCGTCGCAGCACGTCGCCGGTGCCGGGCTCCAGGCCCTTGCTGGTGGCGTTGGCCAGCATGGTGACGAAGGTCGGCAGGGCGCGCGGCGCGAGGACGTAGCCCTCGCGCATGCGGATGGCCACGGACTCTTCGTCATAGTGGATCAGCGGCCGCAGCTTGATCTCGAGTTCGTCGAACCGCGGACCGAACAGGCCGGGCAGGGCCTCCAGGGCGTCGCCGCTCTGCGCCATCCGCGCTTCCAGCCGCGCCAGGGTCGCGGCGAGGCGCTCGTTTTGCTGAAGCGCGACGTCGAGCTGGGCCCGCACCGCCAGGACATCGGCCGACAGCACGCGGAGCTCATGCTCGACGCTGGCCTGCAGATAGCGGCGCACATAGCTGGCGATCGGGGCCAGCACGGGCCCCAGCAGCCGGCGCGCGACACCGAACCGCCGGCGCGGCGGCGGGGCAGCCGGCTCGGGAGCGGAAGATGGTTGAGGCGATGGCGCGCTCATGGCGGAACGGATCGCCAAGTCCAGACGTGCGGGCCTCAAGTGAATCCTTCCCGGTGGCCGCCGAGCGGTCGCCGCTTGCTCATGCCTAGCTGAAGACCGCCAAGGCGGCCAAACCCGGCCTAGAACAGAAAGCTGTAGTAATCCTGGAAAGCGCTGTGATCGCCGACCAGATTGATCGAGCTGTGATCGGGCAGTTCGAACGTCACGCTTGTGACGTGGGTGATCGCGCCCGGATCGTTGATGATGCGGGCGTCGTACATCACGACTTGCGAACCATCCATCGCAAGGCTGACGGCGGCGGTGTGGGCCATGAAGGAATCAATGACCTGCCGCACCAGATCGATCGAGACGAAGTCGAAATGGGCCGTCGTCTTCAGAGGACCAACGGGCTGGGAGGGCGCAACGGTGTCGCCGCCCGTCGAAAGGCTAGGCGCTTCCGGCGCGACGACGACCTCGCCTGTCTGTTCCCCGGGCTGGACGCCGACCGGCGCGACCTGCACGTGCGTGCTTTGCGAAAGGATCTCGGCCAGCACATCAGGCAGCTTGGAGACTTCGATCACGGCGATCTTCTGGGCCATCGCCGTATCGCCGACCACGGCGCGCACCAGCTGGACGGCCTCGACGTTCGGCAGAGCGCCCGCGCCAAGGCGAATCTTCAGGACCCAGTCCGCGCTGTCGTGGACGGACGGTGCGGCTAGCGGTGAGGCGGCCGCGTCGTAGCGACCACTTCCATCGCCGCCATTACCGCCGCCGGAGCCGCCATTGCCGCCGCCCAACGTCGTGTTGGTCGTGTCGATATGATCAGCCGTGCTCGGCATGGTCGACAGCAAAGCGACCAGCGAAAGCACCGAAGAGGCGGTGTGGGCCGGCGTGCTGACGGCGTTCGCGGCGTGGGCGGCCACGGTCGAGGAGGCGCCGTCAGCCGTCACCGTCGGATCCGGTGTGGCGACCCCGCCGAAATCCAGCGCCGCGGCGTTGGCCGCCAGCGTCATGCGCGCGGCGGGCTCCAGGCTGGTCTGTTCAACCTTGAAATCGGCGGCCAGCAGCGCGGCCGCCAGAACGAGAATCGCTTGGTTGGCCGGCAGTTGGACGGTGTCGTAGGGCGCTGCCTGCGCGTTCGCGGCGGCGACGGGCGGAAGCGCCGCGGCGCCGCCGTTGACGCTGGCGTTGGAGCTGGACGAGAGCAGGGCGGGGCGCGAATGCGCCGTCGGGTTGGTCGCGCCGCTTTCGGCCGCGCGGGCCTCGCCGCTCTTGAAGAAGGCGGTGCCCACCACGGCGACCAGCAGCGCGGCCGGGTGAAGGGCGATATTGTCGCCGCGATCCGAGCG
>JAYRLX010000197.1:0-7019 GCA_041905125.1 Caulobacter sp.
ACAGGAACAGGAAGGTCGGGGTCGCGGCCTTGGCGAACTGAGGCTGCACCTGCAGGTGCCAGATGCGGTAGGCCTCGAAGAAGCCCGCCTTCTTGGCCGGATCGGGGGGCAGCCAGGACGCATTCTGATTGATCAGGTCGTTGGCGGTGTCGGCGCGCTTGACCAGTTCGTCGGCGCTGGTGCCGGCCGGCATGGTCTTGGACAGCGCGTTGACCGGAATGGCCAGCTTCCTGGCGACGTCGGTATAGGCGACCTGCTTGCCGGCCATCGGCGTCCACTGGCCGAAAGACGGCGCGCCCGGCGTGCCGGCGCGCTTGGTCGCGGCGGCCTTGTGCAGCAGCAGTTGCTCCTCGCGCTGCTGCTCGGCGCGCTGCCGGTCGAATTCTTCCTCGTGCGCGGCCTGCTCCTCGGCCGTCATCCAGCGGGCGCGGCCCGGGCCATAGGTCCGCTCATAGCGGTTCAGCAGAACAAGGGTGTGGTCCGTCGAGGGGCGTCGCCCCACTTCGCCGAGGAAGGTCTTGAAGTCGCGCCACTGCGGCGCGACGCCGGTCCCGCGGCCGATCAGGATGTTGCGGTGGACGGAGGCTTCGGCGCCGTACTTGCGATGGATTTCCTGCGTCGAGAGATCGACCAGGTCCTTCGCCAGCACATCATCGACTTCTACTTCGGTCGCCAAGGTCAGCCTCCCGTTCCGCCGCGAAGACAAGGCGGTTCGCTGCCATGACACCTTGTCGCATGGCGTGTTTTAACATTTCGTCACGACGTCACGCCCTCGTCATCGGTTTCTTGAGGTTAACGGGCGTGGCCATGCGTCACGCGAGAACGGGGTTTTGGCTCGACGCGCGGGACGCCTTGGGACAAAAGGACCCCATGAAATTCTTGGACCAATGCAAGATCTACATCCGCTCCGGGAACGGCGGCGGCGGGTCGGTGTCGTTCCGCCGCGAGAAGTACATCGAGTACGGCGGCCCGGACGGCGGTGACGGCGGCCGCGGCGGCGACGTGTGGATCGAGGCCGTCGAAGGCCTCAACACCCTGATCGACTATCGCTACCAGCAGCACTTCAAGGCCGGCACGGGCGTGCACGGCATGGGCCGCGCGCGCCACGGCGCCGCCGGCGAGGACGTGGTGCTGAAGGTTCCTGTCGGCACCGAGATCCTCGAGGAGGACAAGGAAACCCTGATCGCCGACCTCGACCACGCCGGCATGCGCATCCTGCTGGCCAAGGGCGGCAATGGCGGCTGGGGCAACCTGCACTTCAAGGGCCCGGTCAACCAGGCGCCGAAATACGCCAATCCCGGCCAGGAAGGCGAGGAGCGCTGGATCTGGCTGCGGCTGAAACTGATCGCGGACGTCGGCCTGGTGGGCCTGCCCAATGCGGGCAAGTCGACCTTCCTAGCCGCCGCCAGCGCCGCCAAGCCGAAGATCGCCGACTATCCGTTCACCACCCTGACCCCGAACCTCGGCGTCGTGGACCTGTCGAGCAGCGAGCGCTTCGTGCTGGCCGACATCCCCGGCCTGATCGAGGGCGCGTCCGAAGGCGCGGGCCTCGGTACGCGGTTCCTGGGCCACGTCGAGCGCTCGGCGACCCTGATCCACCTGATCGACGCCACCCAGGACGACGTCGTCGGCGCCTACGAGACGATCCGGGGCGAGCTGGAAGCCTACGGCGACGATCTGGCCGACAAGGCCGAGATCCTGGCGCTGAACAAGATCGACGCCCTGGACGAGGAGACCCTCGCCGAGAAGGTCGCCGAGCTGGAAGCCGTGGCGGGCGTGAAGCCGTATCTGGTGTCGGGCGTCTCGGGCCAGGGCGTGAAGGCCCTGCTGCGGGCGGCCTATAAGCAGGTCCGCATCCGTCGCGGCGACCTCGAGGAAGAGATCGAGGACGACGAGGATCACGTCGACGAGACCCCCGGAGGCTGGACGCCGTGAGCCAGGCGGCCGAGGCATACCGGAACGCCCGTCGCATCGTCTTCAAGGTCGGCTCGGCCCTGCTGGTCGATGACGAGACCGGCGCGGCCGACCGCGCCTGGCTGGAGGCGTTCTGCGCCGACGCCGCCGCCCTGCGCGCCGCCGGCACGCAAGTGCTGGTGGTCTCGTCGGGCGCCGTGGCCCTGGGTCGCCGACGCCTCGGCCTCACCGGCCGCAAGGCCACCTTGCCGGAGAAGCAGGCCGCCGCCGCCGCCGGCCAGTCGCTGCTGATGCGCGCCTGGGAGGAGGCCTTCGAGCCGCACGGCCTCAGCGTCGCCCAGATCCTGCTGACCCGCGACGACACCGAGACGCGTCGCCGCTGGCTCAACGCCCGCGCCACGACCGAGACCCTGATGGGCCTGGGCGTCGTGCCCGTGGTCAACGAGAACGACACGGTCGTCACCGAGGAAATCCGCTACGGCGACAACGACCGCCTGGCCGCGCGCGTGGCCCAGATGGCCGGCGCCGACCTCCTGGTGCTGCTGTCCGACATCGACGGTCTCTACACCGCCGATCCGCGCAAGAACCCCAAGGCCGAGCACATCCCGCTGGTCTCGGAGATCACCGCCGAGATCGCCGGCATGGCCGAGGGCGCCAACGCCGCCGCTGGCGTCGGCACCGGCGGCATGGCCACCAAGATCGCCGCCGCCCGCATCGCCCGCGCCGCCGGCTGCGCCACTCTGATCACCCTGGGTTCGCGCCCGCGCCCGCTCGGGGCCATCGCCGACGGCGAGAAGGCGACCCTAATCGAGGCCGGCGCCAGCCCCGCCGCCGCCTACAAGGCCTGGATCGCCGGCTCGCTGGCGCCGCAGGGCTGGGTCACGGTCGACGCCGGCGCCGCCAAGGCGCTGGAGGCGGGCAAGAGCCTGCTGTCGGCCGGCGTCCGCGCCATCGAGGGCCCGTTCGACAAGGGCGACGCGGTCCGCGTCCGCGACGAGACCGGCCGCGAGGTCGCGCGCGGCATCGTCCGCTACGACAGCGCCGACGCCCAGCGCATCGCTGGCCTGCGCTCGGACGCCATCGAGGCCGAGCTCGGTTTCACCGAGGGCCCGATGATCCACGCCGACGACCTGGCCGTAGCCAACTAGACGTTTCCAGTTACGAGCATCCCCATGGCCTACCGATCCCTCCGCGAATTCATCGACGTCCTGGAGGCCAAGGGCGAGCTGGTCCGGGTCAAGGAGCCGGTCTCCAGCGTTCTGGAGATGACGGAAATCCAGACGCGCCTGCTGGCGACCGGCGGTCCGGCGGTGCTGTTCGAGAACGTGTTGCTGCCCGACGGCTCGCGGTCCGAGATGCCAGCCCTCGCCAACCTGTTCGGCACGGTCAAGCGCGTGGCCATGGGCGTGACCCTGGGCGGCGAGCCGCGCGAGACCGCCGGCGAACTGCGCGAGGTCGGCGAACTGCTGGCCTTCCTGCGCCAGCCGCAGCCGCCGAAGGGGATCAAGGACGCCCTCGACATGCTGCCCCTGGCCAAGACGGTCATGAGCATGCGCCCTGGGACGGTGAAGAAGGCGCCCGTGCAGGAGGTCGTCCTGACCGGCGACCAGATCGACCTGACCAAGCTGCCGGTCCAGACCTGCTGGCCGGGCGAGCCCGCGCCGCTGATCACCTGGCCGCTGGTCGTCACCAAGGGCCCCGGCAAGGACCGCGAGGACGACTTCAACCTCGGCATCTATCGGATGCAGGTGCTGGGCAAGGACAAGTGCATCATGCGCTGGCTGGCCCACCGCGGGGGCGCCCAGCACTACGCCCGCCACAAGAAGGCGGGAAACAAGGAGCCCCTGCCCGCCTGCGCCGTCCTCGGCGCCGATCCCGGCACCATCCTGGCGGCCGTGACGCCGGTCCCCGACACCCTGTCGGAGTACCAGTTCGCCGGCCTGCTGCGCGGGGCCAAGGTCGATCTCGTCCCGGCCAAGACCGTGCCGCTGATGGTGCCCGCCCACGCCGAGATCGTCATCGAGGGCCACGTCCTGCTGGACGAGTTCGCCGACGAGGGCCCCTACGGCGACCACACCGGCTACTACAACAGCGTCGAGAAGTTCCCGGTCTTCCAGGTGACGGCGATCACCATGCGCAAGGACCCGATCTATCTGACCACCTTCACCGGCCGTCCGCCGGACGAGCCGTCGGTCCTGGGCGAGGCGCTGAACGAGGTGTTCATCCCGCTGATCCGCCAGCAGTTCCCCGAGATCGTCGACTTCTGGCTGCCGCCCGAGGGCTGCAGCTACCGCATCGCCGTGGTCTCTATGAAGAAGGCCTATCCCGGCCACGCCAAGCGCGTGATGCTGGGCGTCTGGAGCTATCTGCGCCAGTTCATGTACACCAAGTGGGTGATCGTCGTGGACCACGACATCAACGCCCGCGACTGGAAGGACGTGATGTGGGCGATCAGCACCAAGATGGACCCGGCCCGGGACATCACGGTGATCGAGCACACCCCAATCGACTATCTGGACTTCGCCTCCCCCGAGAGCGGCCTCGGCTCCAAGATCGGCCTCGACGCCACCGACAAGTGGCCGCCCGAGACCAAGCGCGAATGGGGCGAGGAGATCCGCATGGACCAGGCCGTGGTCGACGCCGTCAGCGAGAAATGGGCCCGCCTGGGCCTGCCTGGCGACGGCGCGCCGATCTGGAAGAAGCCTTGAGCATGAAAGCCCTCACCCTGGCGGCCCTGGCCGTCGCCCTTGCAGCGAGTACGAGCATGGCCCAGACCCCGAAAGCCCCCTGGGACGAAGCCTTCCTGCCGCCGGCCCCGCACTGGCAGGGCGCCAGCCAGGCGCTGATCCGCGACAAGGCTGATCCGTGGGTGACGCCGTTCGAGGCCGACGCCGAGCACGACTTCTCGCCGACCTACGCCGACACCCGCGCCTGGTTCGACAAGCTCGACAAGGCCAGCAAGCTGATCCGCGTCGAGGACTTCGGCGTCTCGCCGCAGGGCCGCGCGATCTTCGCGGTCATCGCATCGAAGGACGGCGACAAGCTCGATCCGAAGAAGCCGCTGCTGCTGGTCCAGTGCGGCATCCACCCCGGCGAGATCGACGGCAAGGACGCCGGCATGATGCTGCTGCGGGACATGGCGTTCCACGGCAAGGACGGGCTGCTGGACAAGGTCAATCTGGTCCTGATCCCGATCCTTTCGGTCGATGGCCACGAGCGTTCGGGCCCCTACTCCCGCCCCAACCAGCGTGGGCCGCGCATCCAGGGCTGGCGCAACACCGCGACCAACCAGAACCTGAACCGCGACTTCATGAAGCTGGACCAGCCGGAGATGCAGGCGCTGAAGCGCCTGCAGGCCAAGTACAGGGCCGATCTCTATGTCGACGTCCACGTGACCGACGGCATGGACTACCAGTACGACGTCACCTACGGCTTCAACGGCGAGAACGGCGTCTGGAACCGCTCGCCCGCCATCGCCCAGTGGCTGGACGGGGTGTTGAAGCCCGTCATGAACAAGAGCCTGGAGGCCGAGGGCCACATCCCGGGCGAGCTGGTGTTCGGCGTGGACGAGCACAATCCCAAGGCCGGCTTCTCGGATGGGGGCCTGGGCGAGCGCTTCTCGAACGGCTGGGGCGCCGCGGCCCATGTCCCGACCATCCTGATCGAGAACCATAGCCTGAAGCCCCACGCGCAACGGGTGCTGGGAACCTATGTCTTCATCGAGACGGCGATGAAGCTGCTGGCCGACAAGGGCGGCGACCTGCGCACGGCCATCGCCGCCGACAGGGCCCTGCGCCCGGCCGAGATCCCGGCCAACTTCGTCTCCGACGACAAGCCCGCCTACACGCGCGCCTTCAAGGGCATCCGTTACGAGTACTACGACAGCCCCGCCTCGGGCCGGAAGGAAGTACGCTGGCTGGGCGAGGCCGATCCCGAGATCTGGAACGTCCCGTTCTATGGCTCCAAGCCCTCGCTGACCCTGAAGCGGCCGTCCGCCTACTATGTGCCGAGCTATCGCGCCGACATCATCGAGCGGCTGAAGCTGCACGGCGTGGCTCTGGAGACCCTGCCGGCCGACAAGACGCTCAAGGTCGAGATGATCCGCCTGGTCGATCCCAAGATCGCCACGCGCGCCAACGAAGGCCACGTGCAGATCAGCGTCGACAAGGTCACGACCGAGACCCGCGACTGGGTCTTCCCGAAGGGCTCGGTCCGCGTGCCGACCGACCAGCCTCTAGGCGACCTGGTCGTCCTCTTGCTGGAGCCGCAGTCGAACGAGAGCGTCTTCGCCTGGGGCATGGTCCCGGAGGTCCTGAGCCGCGTCGAATATATCGAGCCCTACGCGATCGCCCCGCTGGCCGAGAAGATGCTGGCGGCCGACCCGAAGCTGAAGGCCGAGTTCGAGGCCAAGCTGGCGGCCGAGCCCAAGTTCGCCGCCGATCCCGACGCGCGCCTGGCCTGGTTCTACAAGCGCACGCCCTTCTACGACGATCACCACCTGCTCTATCCGATCGCCCGCGAGCTCGCGCAGTAGCGCCGGGTTGCCGTTCCCGGGCGGAAGGTCTCATATGGCCGGCCGCTCGGGGGCGGGCGGCGTCATAAGGTTCTTTGAGTCATGGATACGATCGTTTCCGGCCACGCGGCCGCCCTGTGGGCCGGGCTGCACCTCTTCCTCCTGCTGATCCTGTCTGTGCTGGTCGTGCGCCTGCGCCAGAAGCACAAGGTGGCCCTGGGCGACGAAGGCATCCCCGAACTGGCGCGCGCCATCCGCGCCTTCGGCAACGCCAGCGAATACATCCCGACGGGTATCGCCGCCCTGGCCGTCCTGGCCGTGGCCGGTGCCTCGGCGCTGACCATCCACGTCGTCGGTTTCCTGCTGTTCGCCGGTCGCGTGACCCACGCCATCGGCCTGTCCAACAGCGGGGGCGTCTCGATCCCCCGCGCGGCGGGCATGATCGCCACCTGGCTGGCCTACATCTTCGCCGGCGTCGCCCTGCTGATCTCGGCCATCGCCTAGCTATCCTTCCTCCCCATTAGGGGGAGGTGGATCGCTGCGGATACGCGGCGAGACGGAGGGGGTCGCGAAGCGTGGTTCGGGGGGGCCG
>JAYRLX010000003.1:0-45068 GCA_041905125.1 Caulobacter sp.
GATGATCATGCCCGCTTCTAGTCGCGTTCGGCGCCGTCACGGAAGTCGGGCGCGTCGTCGTCCGTCCATCCCCGCCGTTGGGGATAGCGGCCGTCGGGATAAAGCGGACTCCGCCCGGCGTTGTCGGTCAGCCAGGCGCGATACCCTTCGACCGAGGGCGTGACCAGATTGATCGTGTGCTCCACCCCAAACAGGCAGATCACCGCGTAGCCCTCGCCGCTGGGCGTCAGCAGGAAATCGGTCTCGTAGATCGTTTGCTGCGGGTCGCCCGACGCCTTCAGGGTTGTGGCCTCCTCGTCGTAGATGCGCCGGCTCAGGACAGGCCAGGTTGGGCCCTGGCCAAAACGCGCATAGCCGCGGATGGGGTCGAACTGCGGGTGATCTATGCCGAACTCCTCCCAACCTGGAACGTGGCAGACCCGCAGGGCGATCAGTTCGAGCGCGATCTTGGCGATCAGCCTTGAAAACAGCCGCTGATCCAGGCGCGGCGGTTCCTCGTGGATGAAGAGACCGCCCAGCCCGTTGCTCAGGGCGGCCGAGACCATCGGCGCCGTGCTCATCTCAGTGACGGCCAGCAGCACCTCGCCGGCGTTGATGCGAAAGGCGGCCAGGTCTGCGTCTATGTCCTCGAAGCGGCCAAGCACCGGCATCAGGCGGCCGCGCTTGGTCGGCACGCCCTGCCTGGCGCGTAGCTGCTGCAGCGAGCCGGTCTTGAGCAAGGGACCTTCGACCTTCACGGCGAAGTAGTTGTTGCAGCCGTCGCAGACGACGCCGACGGGCAGCACGAAGGAGCGATTGCCCAAGGCCTCGGGAATGGCGTGCTCTACGCTGCGCGATCGCGAGGAGTCGGCCTTGCAGAACAAGCAGCGCATGGGCCTTGGATCTCCGATCCGAACTTGCTGTCGAGAACGGCGCGCCGGGCGACGGCGTCAACCGTTCCGGCGGATCTTGTTCACGACGAAGGTGGCGATGATCACGAGGCCAAACCAGACCCATACGGCGTCGGGCGGGAACCGCATCGCCATCAGAACGAAGGCCCCGCCGAACATCAGCACGATCGCCAGCAGGCCGAACCCGAGGCCGAACGCCAGATCGCCCACGACCGAGCGCCCTCCCGGCTCGATCGGAGGAAGGTCGGCGCCGCGCGGGCGCACCTCGACATCGGCGGGGTCCAGGCCCAGCTTGGCGGCCTTGCGCCGCTGATAGCGTAGGGAGCCGCGCGAACGCGGGGCCTGGCCGGCGTCGGCCAGGGCCGCCTGCACGAAGAGCCAGGCTATGACGGCCAGGATCATCACCACGATAGCCATCGTCCAGGACTCCTATCGCGTCGTCACGATCGCCGATGCAAGGCCGGGCAGCCAGCCGGCTTGATCGCGTAGTCGAAACCCAGACTCGTATCCCCAGGCGCAGCCTTGGACGCCGACCGAGGCGAAGGCGGCGCTGACCGCGCCGTAGTATCGGGCGCGGTCCTCGATTGGAACGCGCGGATCGTCCTGCGCCCCGAACTCGCCCATCACCGGGACCCGACCCGTGCGCGCGATGTAGGCGCTGACCTTGGCGAGGTCCTGGTCCAAGACCGCCTTGTCCTGCGTCGTGCCCCAGCGGCGGCCGAACGGCGGCGGGTGTTCGACCCAGGTCGCGCCTTGGTGGGTGAAGGCGAACGGATCGTAGTAGTGAAAGGTCGGCACGACGTAGGGATCGTCGGGCAAGACAAGCGTTGAGAGGCTGCCAAGGCCGCTCCAGTCGCGACCGCCGATCAGCACGGGGCGGCGGGGATTTTGCTCGCGCGCCGCCGCCAGGGCCGGCGCCAGGGTGGCGACGAGGTTGGTGTCGTCCAGCTTGTCGTGCGGCTCGTTGATCAGCTCGAACCAGACCGTGTCCGGCGCCTTGGCGAACCGCGCGCCGATCTGGCGCCAGAGCGCGGCGAAGCGCTCGGTCTGGCCGGCGGGATCGGCTGTCAGCTCGTCGAAATTGTGGGTGTTGAGGATGACGTTGAGCCGGTGATCTGTGGCTATCTTCACCACGTGCGCCACGCGGGTCATGAACACCGGATCGATCGTGTAGGGCGGCACCTTCACCGCATGCGCTGACCAGCGGACCGGGATCCGCACGGTCGTGAACCCGGCCTTAGCGATGAACGGGAAGTCGTCGTCCCGGACAGGTCGCCCCCAAGCGCCTTCGCTCGGCGCTTCGAGCATGTTGGAGAGATTGATGCAGCGCCCAACCGGAAGGGCTGGCCCGACGCGGGGCCGCGTCGGCGGCGCCGAGGCGTAGTCGAAGCGCGCCCGGGTCAAGGTCGCGGCGGCGGGCGCCACGGCCGCGCCGGCGGTCAACGTAAGGGGCGTGGTCTGTCCGGCCTGGCTCCAGGTTCCGACATAGGCCTTCGCGTCCGCATCCCAGGCGCCGACATAGCGGCCGTGGGCGATCGGCAAGTCGAAGGACAGACGAGCGTCCCGCGCTTCGACATTGGCAAGCGGCAAGCCCCACGCCCCTTGATCGACGCTGTCGAACGTACCCGACAGACGGCCGTCGCGGGCGATGAGGTGGAGGTTCAGGTGCAAGGCCGTCACGCCGTCGCCGACGTGGCCGGTCCAGTCGCCGGCCGTGGGCGCCTGGGCTTGTGCTGGCTGGGCCATCGCGGCGAGCGCGACGGCGCCGATCAGACCGCGTCGCAGGATCGTCCAACCCAGGTTGATGGCTCCCATCGCCAAGGCCCGACGCGCCGCTTACTTGCGTCTCGGCGCGCTCGGCTTAGCGGGCGCGGGCTTCGATGCCGGTTTGGCCGCCGCTGGCTTGGATGCGGCCGGTTTCGCCGCGGGCTTCGAGGCGGGTTTGGCCGGCGGCTTGGCGGGCTTGGCCTTCGGCGCGGCCTGAGCCAGCGCCGAGGCCGCCGCCGTCTTCTCGGCGGCTGTGGACTGCGGATCCGACAAAACCTTGCTGGCCTTCTTGGCGGCGGCGGGGCTCGTGGTCTCGTTGGCGGCCGACGATTTAGGACCGGCGCGCTGGGTCAGGGCGGCGCCCGCCGCGCTCTTTTCCGCGGCCGTGGACGCCGGGTCCGACAGCACCTTGGCCGCCTCGCTGGCGGCTTTCTTGCCGGTCTTCTTGGTCATAAGGCACCCCTTTTCCGGGAGCGTAGCCATGACTAGCGCACAAGTCGAGGCGCGCAGTCTATGGAGGGTCTCAGGCTACCGTTGGCGCTCGGCCTTGTAGTCGAAGTGACTGGAGATGCTGCGCACCAGCGGGGTTTTGTGAAACGCCCACTTCGGATTGTCGTGATGGCCATCCAGCTTTTCGTCACGGTGCTGGAGTTCAAGCTGACCAGCCTGGCGGGCTTTGTGCTCGTCCCGTTCGCGTTCTGGAACAAGACCAGCTTTCTGGCCGAACGGGTGCTGGGCAACGTCATTTCCAGCGGCGTGAAGGTGATGGTGCTGGCGGTGATCGTCGGCATCGGCGCGGGCTTCTTCGACGCCTTCGTCGCCACGCTCGGTCCGGATCCGGATCTCGGCGACGCCATGACCCTGGTGTTGGGCGCCCTGACGCTGGCCGGCCTTTCGATCTTCGGTCCCGGCATCGCTTCGGGCCTGGTGTCCGGCGCCCCGCAGCTGGGCGCCGGCGCGGCGGTCGGGACGGCGGCTGGCGCGGCCATGCTCGTGGGCGGCGGCGCGATGTTGGGCGCTCGGGCTCTGGGCGCGGCGGGAGCCGGCGGTCTCGCGGCGGTTCGCGCCGGGACCGCGATGGGTTCGGCGGCCAGCGCCGCCTACCAGCTGCGTCAGGCCACATCGGGCGCCAGCGGCGCGGCGGGCGTCGCGTCAGGCCTGAGCGGCGTGGCGCGCGCGGCCGCCGGCGCCGCGAGCCAGCCGTTGCGAGATATGGCCAGCCGCGCCGCCAGTTCGCTTTCCGACAGCGTGCAGCGCGGCCGCGCCGGCGCCTGGCGAGCCACGGGCGGCACGAGCCCCGTGGCGGGCGCGCCGTCGCCGGCCGCCTCGGGCGCCGAAGCCACCGGCGGGCAGGGCGCCGCGCCGCCGGCTTGGGCGCGCCAGCTGCAATCGGCCCAGTCCGCGCATGTCCGCCGCCACGCCGTGATGCAGACCATCAAGGACGGCGATCGGCCCGGCGGCTCGGCCAACCCTGATCTCAGCAGCAAGGAGGACTAAGCCATGCGTTTTACTCGCACGCCTCAGCGCTACGGCCAGACGCCAGATCCCGTGACGCCTTACCAGAAGGCCGGCCAGCTCTGGGACGAGCGCATCGGCTCGGCCCGAGCCCAGGCGCACAGCTGGCGCCTGGCGTTCTTCGGCAGTCTCGCCCTGGCGTCGATCCTGGCCGGCGGCGCGATCTGGCAGTCGGCTCAAAGCCGCATCGAACCCTATGTCGTCGAAGTCGATCGCCTCGGCCAAGCGCGGGCCGTCGGTCCGGCTGAGCAGGACTATCGGCCGGACGACACCGTCTTGGCCGGCCAGCTGCGCCGGTTCATCACCGATGTCCGGTCCTTGTCGACGGATCCGGTCATTGTGCGCCAGCGCTGGCTTGAGGCCTACGACCTGGCGTCCGGACGCGGCGACGCCTTCCTGGACGCGCACGCGCGCGCCAACGACCCCTTCACCCAGATCGGATCGCGCAGCGTGTCGGTCCAGGTGATCAGCGTGGTCCGCGCCTCGCCCACATCGTTCCAGGTGAAATGGGAAGAGAGGACGTTCGAGCGCGGGAGTTTGGCCAAGACCGAGCGCTGGACCGCGATCCTGACCCTGGTTCGACAAAAGCCCAAGACCCGCGCCGAACTCGAGCGCAACCCGCTCGGCCAATTCGTCGACGCCGTCGATTGGGCGCAGGAAGCCGAGACCCGTCCGGCAGCGGCGCCGGCGTCGACCGCTGCGCCTTCGATGCCTTCCCCACCCGTCGTTGGACCCGTGCAAGGACACCTTCAGTCATGACTGTCCGGACCCCCATCCTGCTGGCCTGCGCCGCCACGCTCGCCGGCTGCGCCAACGGCAAGATCCCGCCGCCGGCCATCGCCTTCGACGCCGCCGACTTCAAGCCGGCCCAGGTCGCGGCCGAACCGCCAAAGCCGGTCGAGATCGTTGAGATCCCCAAGCCGCTGCCCCTTCCGGGCCAGCTGCTGCCGGCGCCTAGCGCGCGGCCGGAGGTCCAGCCGCCGCGTGCGCGCGTCGAGGCCGCCAATCGCGCCGCGATGCGCGAGCCCAGCGCAGCCGGCTATATCAACGCCGTTCAGGTCTATCCCTGGACCGAGGGCGCGCTCTATCGCCTCTACACCGCTCCCGAACGCGTCAGCGATGTCGTCCTGGAACCTGGCGAGCAACTGACCGCCGTGTCGGCCGGCGACACGGTGCGCTGGGTGATCGGAGACACGACCAGCGGGGACGGGCAGTCCAAGCGGGTGCATGTGCTGATCAAGCCCTTCGCCTCGGGGCTTTCCACCAACATGGTCATCACGACCGACCGTCGCGCCTATCACCTAGCGCTGGAAAGCACCGACGCCACGGCCATGGCGGCAATTTCCTGGATCTACCCCCAGGACCGGCTTCTCGCCTTGCGCCGACAGAACGCGGAAGCGACGGCGGCTCAGCCCGCCGCGGACAACGTGGCGATCGACTCGCTGCACTTTCGGTATGCGATCAGCGGCGACAGCCCAGCATGGCGGCCCGTGCGGGCTTGGGACGACGGCTCGAAGGTCTACATCGAGTTCCCCGATCGTCTCGACCAGGGCGAGGCGCCGCCGCTTTTCGTCGTCGGCCCGCTCGGCGACAGCCAGCTGGTCAACTATCGCGTCCGAGGCAACCGCTACATCGTTGATCGGCTTTTCGCCGCCGCCGAACTGCGGATGGGCGGGGCGCCTCAGCAAGTCGTCCGGGTTACCCGGACCGACGGCCAGTCCCGGGGAGGCGCGCGATGACCCAGGATCCTGACTTGCCCGTCGCGGCGCCGGAGGCGACGTCGCCATCGAAGGTGGCGACCGACACCCTGAGTTTGCGCGCACGGCCGCCACGCGTGGTTCGCTTTCGGCGCGGGCTGATGATCGGAGCCGGGGCCGTCGGCGCGCTCGGTCTGTCGGGTCTCGCGTGGATCGCCCTCAGCCCTCGCGCCCTTCAGATGGCCAAGACGCCAGACGACCAAACGACCGCGGATCGACGGGCGCCGGCCGAAGTCGTTAGCCAACTTCCAAGCGACTATGCGCAGGCTGGCGCGGCGCCTCGGCTGGGGCCGCCGCTGCCCGGCGATCTGGGGCGGGCCGTGATCGACCAGCAGCGCCGCGACGGTGTGGGGGTTGGCGGCTATGGCGCGGACGCTTCATCGGCTCGGCCGACGCCCGCGCAGCAAGCCGTCGAAGCCGAGCGTCAGCGACGGGCCGGTCAAGCCCGTCAAGCTCGCGAGGCCGGCGTCATGGTGCAGGTCGCCAGTCGCACCGACGCGGCGATCGCGGCCAGCGATCTCGGCGACCCGTCCGCCGTGCCGACGGCGCCGGTCCCAACGGCGGCCGCGATCCGAGATCCCAACGGCCAAGACCAGAAGGCGGCGTTCATGGGGGGCAACCCGCGCGCCGGCGATATCTACAATCCGCACCAGCTGGAGACGCCGCGCTCGCCCTATCAGGTGATGGCCGGCGGCGTCATCGCCGCCAGCCTGATCACGGGTCTCAATTCCGACCTGCCAGGCCTTGTGATCGCGCAGGTCACAGAGAACGTGTTCGACAGCGCCACGGGCCGTTTCTTGCTGATCCCCCAGGGTTCGCGCCTGATCGGCAGCTATGACAGCGTGGTCGCCTTCGGCCAGAGGCGCGCCTTGCTCGTCTGGCAAAGGATCATTCTGCCCGACGGCGCCTCGATCCAGCTGGACAACCTGCCGGCCACGGACGCCGCGGGCTACGCCGGGCTGTCTGACCAAGTGGATTTCCACACCTGGCGGCTCCTCAAGGGCGTCGCGCTCTCGACCTTGCTCGGCGTCGGCACCGAACTGAGCCTTGGCGACGGCGAGAGCGATCTGGTTCGCGCCGTCCGGCAGTCGACCCAGCAAAGCGCCTCTCAAGCCGGGCAACAGATCGTCGGCAAACAGCTCGATGTTCAACCCACCCTGCGCGTGCGGCCCGGCTGGCCGCTACGCGTCATCGTCCACAAGGACCTAGTCCTGCGCCCCTGGCGGGCTTTGTAGAGGAGTTCGTCATGGCCGATCTGAAGCTGGGCAAGCTGCCCAACCGCACCCCGGTCAAGCTCACCCTCAGCATCATGCCGGACGTCGAAGACGCTCTGGGGGACTACGCGACCATCTACAACATCCGCAACAGCGTCGAGGCCAGCCCGGCCGATCTTGGCGCTTCGATGATCGAGCACTTCCTGCTGAACGATCGGGAGTTCGTAGCCGCCCGAAAGACGCTGCTCGCCGAGCGCCAAGGGCTCGACCCAAGAGCGGCCGGCGCAAAAGCGCGGGAGGCCAAGTCATGATCAAGCTGGTCATCGGCAACTTCAAACCATCGCGCGGCGGTGGCTGGAAAGGCGAAGTCCGGACGCTGGTCGCCAACGCCAAGGTGCGGTTCGTCCCGAATGACGATCGGGCCAGCCCCAACGCCCCCGCGTTTCGCGTCATGGTGGGAAGCTCCCGAGTCGGCGATGCCTGGGAAGCCCGTTGGGGCGGCGATCATTCGCGCAGCTATTTCAGAGTTAGCCTGGACGACCCATTCTTGCCCGCGCCCATTTCGGGAGCGCTGTTCCCTGACGAGGAAGGCGCCAGCGCGCAGTTGGTATGGACGAGACCTCCGAAGGACGAAGACAAGGACCCGGCCCGGCGCAAGACGCGAGAGGAACCGCGGGCCGTCGACGGCTGAACCCTCGGACAACTGGCGGCCATTTCCCAGCCGCTATGCGGCTTCGAGCGCCAGCTGTCTTTCCTTATACCGCGCCAGAAGGTCGACGACGTACCGATCCCACTGCTCCATGGCCGCTCTCTTCTCCGGCATGTAGCTGTATCGGTCGTAGTTCTTGGAACTCACATCCTGGAGGGCGTGGTTTTGCAGCCGGTCCCGGATCTCCTTCGATAGGCCTGCTTTCCCCGCCAGCGTCTTCCAGGTACGGCGCAGATCTCGATTGCTGGCGTGGGGAATGTAGCCGAACTCGCGCAGTCGCCAGGTCGACGAATAGAGCGTTCCGTGGCTCACGGACTTGCTCGGATCGAAAGCGGCGGGGAAGAACCAGCCATACTCGTTGGGCGTGATGCTATCGAGGAGGTCCACTGCCAGACTCCCGAGCGGGATCGCGTGGGGCCGACCATTCTTGGTCCGCGACCAGTCGATGATCTTTTCCTCCCGCACGTACTGGTCCTTGTGAAGCGTGACGACTTCCTCGACGCGCTGGCCGGTCAGCATCAACAGGCGCTTGGCGCGTGCGTAGGGCGGGTGGATGGACGGCGGGTCCACGAGCCACAGATAGGTTTGGGCGAATTCGTCTTCGTCCAGCCAGCGCGTGCCAACGACGAGCTTCTCGCCGGGAATGTCGGCGGCGGGATTGCCGCGAAGTCGGAAACGACGGGGTGACTTGGTCCGATAGTCGAGTTCGGCCTTGATGCCCCAGGAGAATGCCGACCGGATCATGCTTCGCGTATGGTCGGCCATTGAGGGCGCCCCGCGTTCGTAGATCGGTCTCAAAACTTCGATGACCTCTTCGGCGGTGATGTCCCGCGCGGGCCGATTTGGGCCGAGGGTCACCGCAACCTTGTCGAGGATCTTCTTGATGTCGTCGGCGGATCGCTTCCCGTCGGCCTTGAGCGCTGCCGGATAAGCTTCGAAGAGGTCCGCGATCGTGCCCGGGCGCGTGTCGCCAGCCAACTTGATGTTCGTCTTCCGCTGGATCGGTGCGGCGTAGTCCCGGTCGAACAATTCGCGAGCCTTGGCCAGCGACATGGACGGGTAGTCGCCGAGCTTCACCTTAGTGCGTTTGGCGTCTCGCCATTGGACCGCATACCAGACCGCCGTGACCCGATTGGGCATGGGCTTGAGGATCAGCGTCAGCCGGCCGGTGCCGTGCCCTTCGCCGTCCGCCAACGTCCGTTCCTTCCGGACAACGGCGACTTCGCCAATCGCCTTGCGGATCCCGCCGTCAGTTAGAGCGGCCATCTCCCTCACTCCTGCACTGGGGACGATCTCGCTCCAAGGGGCAGGTATTGGGGGCGGTTGACCGTCGAGGCAGGCAATTTGACTCAAGCGGCGATGGTAGTCAACATGCTGAAATTATTGGTGATTGTGCGTGGATTTGTGGGGATGTGCGGCCGTGAAAAACCTAGAGTGGGATGGTTATGAACGATGATGAGGTTGCTGCTGGAGAGCTCCAGCGCCCGCCGCATCACCTCGCGGGGATAGACGGGCGCGTGGTCGACCGTGCCGCGGTTCATCACCTCGTCGGCGATCAGCTGGTTCTTCTTGTCGAGGAACAGGACCCTGAACTGTTCGCGCGATTCATTGGCCAGGGCCACGCGGACATAGCCGAGCAGGGCGCTCCACGACGAGATCACCGGCCGCTTAACGATCTTGTCGCGGCCGGCGCGCAAGGTGGCTTCGTGCAGGAGCTTCAGGTCCATGGCGGCCGTCTCGCCGACGCCGGGCACGGTGGCCAGCTCCTCGACGGTCGCACCCAGGACCGCGCCGAACGAGCCGAACCGGGTCAGCAGCGCCTTGGCCAGCGGTTTGACGTCGCCGCGCGGATAGGTGCGGAAGAGATAGAGCTCCAGGAGCTCGTAGTCGGGCAGGGCGGTGAAGCCGCCGGCCTTGGCCCTCTGGCGCAGGCGGTCGCGGTGGCCGATATGGTGCGCGTGGGCGGATTTGCGGGCGGACTTGGCCGAGACGGGCGACGGCGCTTCGTCCGGCGCGCTGTCGGAGATCGTCAGGGATGAAACGCTGACCATGCCGCCCTCGACTCTGGGCGAGTAGTAGGCGTGATCGATCTAGGGTTGTCTAGATGTTTTAGTTGCTCCCCTGCGTTGCGGGGGAGCTGTCGGCGGAGCCGACTGAGGGGGCGAATGCTGAAGAGGCCGAGCTAGCCCCCTCCGGCCCTCTGGGCCACCTCCCCCGCGCGCGGGGGAGGAACTATCGGAGACTCACCCGCCCAGGATCGCCGGCTGGAACAGCCCCGCCGGCGAGGCGGTGAAGATCTCGTAGCCGTCTTCCGTCACGCCGATCGAGTGCTCGCACTGGGCCGACAGCGACTTGTCGCGGGTCACGGCCGTCCAGCCGTCCTGCAGCACCTTCACGGCCGGCTTGCCCAGGTTCACCATCGGCTCGACGGTGAAGAACATGCCCGGCTTCAGCACCGCGCCCTGGCCGGGGCGGCCGAAGTGCAGGATGTTCGGGGCGTCGTGGAACACCTTGCCCAGGCCATGGCCGCAGAAGTCGCGCACGACGCTGCAGCGCTGGGCCTCGACATAGGATTGGATGGCGTAGCCGATGTCGCCCAGCGTGGCGCCCGGCTTAACGGCCTCGAGGCCGCGCTTCATGCCTTCGTAAGTGACCTCGACCAGGCGGCGAGCGCGCGGGCCCACCTCGCCGACGCCGTACATCCGCGAGGTGTCGCCGTGCCAGCCATCGACGATCACGGTCACGTCGATATTGACGATGTCGCCTTCCTTCAGGCTCCAGTCGCCCGGGATGCCGTGGCAGACCACGTGGTTGCGCGAGATGCAGACCGTCTTGGGATAGCCGCGGTAGTAGAGGCAGGCCGGCAGGGCCTTGTGGTCCAGGATGAACTCGCGGGCCAGCCGGTCCAGCTCGTCCGACGAGACGCCCGGCTGGACGTGCGGGACCAGCATGTCCAGGCACTCGGCGGCCAGCTTGCCGGCGCGGCGCATGCCCTCGAAGTCTTCCGGCTTGTGGATCTTGATCTGGCCGGTGCGGGTTTCGGCTTCGATCTCGAGGGTGTTGTCCAAGGTCATGCTCTACTCGGCGTCACCGCCGCGCATGGCGGCGATCCTGTCTGGAAAAGGCGTATCTCGACATCCTAGCACGGATTTCAAGCCTTTGGCCCGCCCGGAGTGTCACAGGATCGGGATCATTAGGGGCAAAACCAAAAATACCCCGCCTTCCTGGGTGCAAGGCCCAGGAAAGCGGGCTTTCACGGCGCGATCCGCCGCACCACGCCGTCGCCCGCGTGGAGCTCCCTGACGAAGCGCGCGTCCAGCCAAGTCGGCCGGTCGCGCCGGACGTGGCAGACGCCTTCGTAGCGGGTGATCCGGCCCGAACCCTTCTCGGTCACGTCGGCGGTGAACCGGACATCCCACTCGCCCGGGCGGCCGGTCGGCTTGGGATCCATGTCATTGGATTTGACGCCCTCGATCTCCTTTAGCGCGAAGCGTTCTCGCAGCTCGGAGGTGCAGGCCTTGAACGCGAAGATCACCCGCAGGCCGGTCATCATCTTGCCTTCGGGCTTGTTCGGGTCCGCGCGGCCGCAGCCCGACAGCGCCACGGCCAGGACGGCCAGAGCCAGGACGGTCCTCTTCATGCGATCCCCTCACGTCGCGCCCCTCTCGCGCGAGCGTGTGAAGGGGTAATGCAACCTGCGGGGAATGCAGCTTAAATCGCTGTTAGGTGAGCGCCGGTCCATTGCATTGGCCGCGCGATCCCGATCTCATCCGTCCTCATCCCGCACGCATAGACCAGCACCTCCACCCCCGCCGCGGCCGCCGCGTCGAGCCCGCGCGCGAACACCGGATCGAGATCCGCGCAGGCCTGGAACGCTTCGCAGTCCTCGCGCTGGACGACAAACAGCACGACGGCCCGCTCGCCGAGCGCCACGCGGGCGGCCAGTTCGGTCAGGTGCCGGGTCGAGCGCTCGGCCTTGCAGTCGGGGAATTCGGCCAGGCCCGGGACGCGGCTGAAGTGACAGTTCTTGACCTCCAGCCAGCACGGCGCGCGACCCTGAGCCGTCAATAGGAAGTCGACGCGGCTGGCCTCGCCGTACTTCACCTCGGGCCGGATCGTGTCGTAGCCCGTCAGCTCCGGGATCGCGCCGGCCGCCAGGGCCTCGGCGACCAGCTTGTTGGGCAAGAGGGTGTTGATCCCGACCAGGGTGTTCCCCTGCTCGACCATCTGCAGGGTGTAGGCCAGCTTGCGCTTGGGATCGTTCGACCATGACGCCCAGGCGACGAGGCCGGGCTCCTTCAATCCCAGCATGGCGCCGGGGTTGGGGCAGTGGGCCGTGACCTCCTGTCCGTCGTGCAGGACGAGGTCGGCGAAGAAGCGCTTGTAGCGCGACACCAGACGGCCGCGAACGAGCGGTTGCGGGAGCAGCATGCGAAGCCTAAGTCGATCCTCGAAGAACAACGGCGATGTAGGGGATACCGGCGATGACGGCCATCAAAAGCGAGCGCGTGACGGCGGCGGTGATGATCATCGGCGACGAGATCCTCTCGGGCCGCACCCAGGACACCAACCTCGCGGCCATCGCCAAATACCTGGCGACCTATGGCGTTGACCTCTGCGAGGCCCGCGTGGTCCCCGACGTCGAGCAGGAGATCATCGACGCGGTCAACGCCCTGCGCACCAGGTACGACTATGTGATCACCACCGGCGGCATCGGCCCGACCCACGACGACATCACCGCCGACTCGATCGCCAAGGCCTTTGGCGTCACTGCGCCCGAGCATCCCGAGATCATGGCCATGCTGCGCGAGCGCTGGGGCGAGCCGAACGCCGCGCGTCGCCGCATGGCGCACGTGCCAGAGGGCGGCAGCCTGGTGAAGAACCCCGTCCAAGGGCCGCCCGGTTTCCAGAAGGAGAATGTCTTCGTCCTGGCCGGCGTGCCGGCGATCATGCGCGGCATGCTCGAGGACGTCGGCCCGCGCCTGCGGACCGGGGCGGTGGTGCTGAGCAAGACGGTGCGCGTGACCGGCACGGGCGAGGGCGTGATCGCCGCCCCGCTGGAGGCGGTGGCCAAGGCCCATCCGGACATGTCGCTGGGCAGCTATCCGTTCTTCAGCCCGCCGGACGTCTATGGCGCGAACCTGGTGCTACGCGGCCGCGACGCCGCCGAGCTGGACGCCGCCGTCGAGGAGCTGGTCGCGGCTCTGGAAGAGGCCGGCGCCAAGAACATCGAGCGCGTGGAGAACCCGACCTAGCGGGATCTATTCGTCGTCGGCGATGGCCTTGGCCAGGTCGGCGAGGTGGCGGCGCATGCCGGCGGACTCGATCGCCACATAGGCGCGGGCCAGTTCGGGGCCGCCGGGCGTCGACCAGAACTCGGCCATTTCGTTGGCGAGGTCGGCGGCGGTGGTGTCGGCGCCTTCCGGATCGTCCAGGCCTTCGAAGAAGAAGCCGATCGGCGTCTTCAGGAACATCGCCGTGGCGTGCAGCTTGCTGGCGCTGATGCGGTTGGCGCCGCCCTCGTACTTCTGCACCTGCTGGAACGTCAGTCCCAGGGCGTCGGCCAGCGCTTGCTGGGAGTAACCCAGATCCTTGCGCCTCATACGCAGCCGGCGCCCGACGTGGACGTCGACGGGATCGGGGGTCTTGTCTTCAGCCATGGGTCAAGCACTCGAACGCAACAGAGGACGGACGATAGTCGTGCCCGACGATCGGGCAAGCCGTTCGTCGCGCCAGGAGCGCTTAAGGACATGCGCGACCTGAAACAAGCCAGGAGCCTGCCTCGTCGCGCGCGTCGCCGCTTCTCCTAGAAGCCGGCGCAATTCTGGCGAGAGTCGAGCGTTCTAGAAATGACTATTACAGCCTAGGCTGTCGATTCAGCTGACGCGAGAAGTCGGGTTGTCGACTCTGCCGTGGGTAGCTGCTTTTGCGGCGGGAAATCGTTTGCTTGCCAAGACTTGCGTCGGTCGCGGCTGGTAGGGACGGTGGGACTCGAACCCACACGGATTGCTCCAACGGATTTTAAGTCCGGCGCGTCTACCATTCCGCCACGTCCCCAGGTAGGCCGAAGCCCTTATCGCATAAGGCTTTTCCCGCCAAGTGGCCTTTGGGAACGTTCCGTGAAAACACCGACCAAAACCGAGCGATTTCGGGAGTTCGGGACACAAAGTCCCGAAATAGTCCCGAACGATGTTCCGGTGCTGTTCGCGGCCGAGCGCGGGCGGGTACCTGGTCCCATAGCCGTTTTCGTCTATGGCGGATCCGGAGCGAGGCGCGCGCGATCGCGACCGGCTATTTCGGCAACAAGGGCGTCATGGGCGCCTATCAGGCGATCATCTCGCAGATGCCGCCCCACGACACCTATATCGAGACCCACCTCGGGAGCGGCGTCGTCATGCGCCGGAAGGCCCCGGCCGCGTCGCGCACGATCGGGCTGGAGATCAACGTCGAGACCTGCCGCGCTTTCGGAGACATCCCCGGCGCTGAGATCCACAACGTCGACTGCGTCACCTTTCTTGAGGCGTTCGACTTCTCCAGCGCCGGCCGCGTCGTGCTGTACGCGGACCCGCCCTATGTGATGGCGACGCGCACATCGCGCCATCGCTACGCCTTCGACTACACCGGCGCCGACCACCTCCGCTTGCTGGCGACCCTCAAGGCGCTGCCGGCAAATGTGTCGACGATCATCTCTGGCTATCCCTCGGCGCTCTATGATCGCGAGCTGGCCGGATGGCGCACGATCGAGTTTCAGGTCTCGACGCGCGGCGGGCCACGCACCGAGAAGCTCTGGATGAACTTCGAGGCCGGAGCTGTTCATTGGGCGGAATACGCCGGCCAGGACTTCACCGATCGCCAGCGGATCAAGCGCAAGGCCGCGAGCTGGGCGAAGCGGTTTAGCGAGATGCCGCCGGGCGAGCGCCTCGCGGTCCTCGCCGCCATCCTGGCCGCGAGCGAAGCCGCCTGAAGGATAGACGCGGCGATCTATGCTGCAGGCCCATAGTCGCCCGCATCTAGGGCGGCCGACCTAGTCGCCGCCTTCTATGCTCGAGGTATTCGCCGTCTCGAGAACGGCCTGCGACCATCGCTCTCGATCGACCATAGTCGCGGCTGACTAGGGCGGATTCCACCATAGACGCAGCCACCTATGTCGCCGGCGGCTCGCGCCATAGACGCACCCGACTAGGATCGCCGGCGTCCCGGCCTTGACGAAGGCTCTAGGGCGGGCCGAGAACGGCAACCCACGATCGAGGCCTGCCATGGACCGAACCGCGTCCGTCCTATCCAGAACCAAGCCTGAAGACCTGACGATCGGCGACTGCCGCGAGGGCGGCTTCAACGCCGTGGCGTGGTGCGATCGAGGGTGCAACGGCCGAGATCTGGCGTTCGGGAGGCTGGACCGATGGGCCGATCGGAAGCTGCTGGACCTGATGCGCGAGGGCGTGATCGTTTGTGTGAAGTGCGCGCGGCCCGCCGTCTACATCAGCGTCGGATCTTCCGAGCGCGCCGACCAGATCTTGACCTGGCGCTTGGGCGACGACGCCATGCCGCGCCCAGCCGAGCGCTGAAACGAAAAAGGCCCCGCCAGCATCAGCCGGCGGGGCCTTCGGTTGTAGCGCTCCAGCCTTGGCGGCGAGCGCGCAGCGTGTGGATCGGCCCGGCCAGCGCCGGGCTAGCGCGGCTTACAGACTTCGCGTCGAGCCAGATCGGCCCGATCGGTCATCACCTTGTCGTGGTCGACCAGCTCGGCCACCCAGCCGAGGAGCAAGGCGAGGCCCTGGCGCTCCTCGGGCGTGACCGCCTGCGGCAGGCTCGCGCCGGCCGGCAGGTCGGCGGCGGGGGCGACCTCGGCGCAGATCCGGGGATCTGGAGCCTTGGCCTTGGGCTGCTCAACGGCGGGCGGCGGCGAGGCCGAGGGCGTCGCGCAGCTCGCCAGCGCCAACGACAGCGCGAACAGGACAGCGATTTTCGTCATAGCGGACCTCCTTGGTCGTGATGGCTTGGATTGCGACGGCCGATCGCCGAGCTGCGGCGACGCGCGCGTCGCACGCCTTGCCGGCGTCATTAACGGCGCGGATGGCGGCTAGCCGCTCGTCGCCTCGGAGCTGCTCGGCGCGGCGGAAGCTCTTTTCCCAGGCCTTGGCCGAGCCGAGGTACTGGCGCGCCGTCTCGCGCCAGGCGTCGCGGTCGCCCGCGATCTTGGCCTTGCCGGCGGAAACGCCCGCGCCGTAGACGACGCCGACCGCGAGCGCGACGGCGCCCACGGCTCCGGCGGCGAGCGCCAGACGCGCGCCGATCGGCGAGGTGACGGCGGCGATGATCTTGCCGATCATGACCAGCCCCCCGCCATCAGCGCCTCTTGGAAGTCCATGGCGTGCTCGGCGATCTTTTCGGCCTTGTCGTTGCCGTTGATGATCTTCCGAGCGAGGACGAACTGCGCGCGCGAGGCCGCGTCGGCGGCCGGTAGGTAGTCGCCCAGCTTTTTGCCGGTGAACCAGCCTTCACGCATGCCGGCCTCCAAGATCCGCGCGGCGACGTCGAGGCGCAGCGCGAGATCAGGCTGGGCGACCAGCGGAACGCCCAGCTCTTTCTCGGCCCGTCGGTAATTCACCGCCCACGTGAGTTGGACGAACCCCTTTCCCGAATAGAGCTGGCCGTCGCCGGGGCGGACATTCCCCATCAGCCGCGCGCGATCGGGATCTCGCCCCTGGATGTCGTAGAGCCGGCGCAGATAGTCCGGCCCACCCGCCTCGCGGATCGGCTGCATCGTGCCGGCGCATTCGTGGTAGGGCGTCGCCAGGCCGTAGGCGACCCACGAGATGGGCCACGCGGCGCAGGCGTTGAGAATGGCGTTGCAGCCCTCGACCTCGCCCGGCGATAGGGTCGGCCCCAAGAGGTCGACATCGCGCGCACGATCGAAGAACGCCTTGGGGTTAGCCAAGGGCATCACAAGATCCTTTTCGATGTAGGGAGACAGCGCCGCGAACGGCGTTCGTCAGGAGGCGGCTCTCACTCCGAGCCGATGGAGACGCTCGCGGGGCCGGCCTTGACGTCGGCCCGCTTGAATTGACCGCTGGCCAGGCGGAGCACCGTGACGGCGAGACAGCCGCACAGGCTAAGGCCGATCCACTTCAGGGCGTCGATCTGGGCGGGCGAAACCCTTTCGGGCCAATCGCGCTTCCCCAGGTACCAGATCACGATGCCCAGCATGATGCAGAGCGCCGGACCCGCACCCGCCATGGCCACCAGCAGCAGCCTATCGGGCTTGGAGGTCGCCGCGACCTGATCGGGCGTACCGGGGCCGGAAACGGCGTCGGCAGCGGCCTTCATGGTGGCGTTGAGGTCGGTACTCATTCCGTCGCCCCCATGGTCTTCAGGTTTCCGTCCGGCCGAACCTGATGCGCCTCGAAGGTCGGCGGCACGGGAATATCGTGATCGAGCAGCAGCCGGCGATAGACGTCGCACCGGGCCTCTAGCTGCCGGATCTGGCCCCGCGCGACGGCCAGCTCGGCGTCTTTCCCGGCGATCATCTGGATGTGATCGCTCTGCTGCTGGCGCATCTCGGCCTTGATGTCGCTCAGCTCGTCGGAAAGCCGTTTCACCTCGGCCCGCAAGATCTCGACAGCGTCGTCGATCAGCTCACGCGCCAGGCGGTCGATGTCGAGCTTCGCGGCGGCGCGCGCGACGCGGGCCGCCTCGGCTTCGAGACGGCGCTTATCGCGCCGCTCGACCCACCATCGCCAAAGGCCGACGACGCCACCGCCCGCGAGGACGGCTTGCGACCAATACTTCTCAACCGCCGTGGGGAAATCCACTGCATGCTCCTACCCCTCCGGCCCCCGAGGTCCGGCCTTGGTTTTGGTGATGGGACTTGGCGCGCTCGACACACGCGCATCGTTAGGGCTTAGCTGCCGCCCTCATTGCGGAGGCGACGATGTCCGACGAAATCAGCGAAGACCTCGGAACACGGATCTTCAGGCCAGGGCCAGGAGGTCACTTCGCAAATGGCGAAGTGATCGTATTCTCGGTCGTAAGCCCCGACGGGACCGAGCATCGGTTCAATTGCCACCACGCCGAATTGCCGGCGATCATGAAGGCGCTTTCATCAATCGGAGCAATGGCTGAAGGCGCGCGCGCAGGCCAACCGGGCGCGGGGGTTATGGAAGCTAGTCGCCCCGTGTTCGTGGTTGGCGATCCGAGCGTGTCGATTATCCAGGGAAAGGATCTCCCGCCGCTGGTACAGGCCATAGTCCCTGTCCATGAAGGGTTCCCGCTAGTATTCGCCATGGCCCCGGAGACGGCCCGAGCACTCGCGACGGGTCTCCTTGCAGGAGCGAACGGAGAGCTTCCGCAGCCGCCGACGCGTCAGTAGGCGGCTGCGGAAGGCTAAGGTCAACGAGGAACAAGCCCATCCGCCCGCCCTACGGCTTGCTCGACGGCGCCGTCGGCGTCGTGTCGCCGTAATATCGGCCGCCCGACGCGAAATCGCGCTGGAACCTGGCATAGGCGATAGCGTCGACGTCCGCAAAGGTCCGACCGCTGGCCGTTAGGTCCTCGATATAAAGGCCGTAGAAGATCACGCTCGGGCATTTGGCCGTGTAGGTGTTCCCATACGGACCGGCCGAGCCAACCATGAAGGGCATACGATAGGATTGTGCGAGCGACGCCGGGGGGGTGCCGACCCAATTCGTGACCGCCCGAGCAGCGTAGGAGGGCGCCAGGGTGTTGCGGGGAGACGGGCTGTCTCTCGACCCAAGAAGCGTGGCCGTCTCGGAGACACCGACGGCCTTCAAGATATCGAGGAAGTTCCCCGTCGCCGCCGTGGTGCTGGAAATGATGCTCAGAGGCACTTGGGTGTCAGTCGCCACCCGCGTCGTCGTATAGACGGTGCTTAGGAAAATATCGTTCGTAGTGTGCGCCAGCAGGTAGTTCATGATCGCGTCGGGCAACTGGATGGCCAGTCGCTGGTTTTGCGAGTCCGTGACTTGGCTCTTGATGACGTGCAGCCCCCCTTTGGGCGTGCGCTCGGCCAAGTCATTGGCGCTAAGCGTGTTGAGCACCGTAGCGGACAGCGAAGTCGCGGTGCCAGCGCCTAGCAGCGTCGCCGCAGCCTCCCATGCCACGTTGGGCAAGAGCGCGCCGTCGCCCGGCACGCCGGAATAGGTCCCTTTGCTGTGCCCAAGCTCGACCAGCATCAGCGAGCCGGTCGACATCAGCTCATCGTCATAGACGATCGGGCACTGCGTATCGAACGCGGCGGAGTTTGGCTTAAGCGCGACGCCATCAGTGTTAGGCATGAGTTACCACCCTTTCGAAGTAAGCTTGTTCACGAGAGCGGTCGCCAGCGGCTCCGCCCCGGTTTGGTTGATGTGAATTTGGTCGTAGGTGACCTCGGTCCAGGCTCCCGCGATGTTCACCAGCAGGGCGCCAACAACGCCGTTGGAGGTGCGGAGGTAGTACTGGTTTGCCGAGCCGCCGGTCGGCAGGCCGGCCGTCGCCCAATAGCCCTGGAAGCTCAGCGCCGAGGGCGTAAAGCTCTGTGTCGCGTAGTCCAGCCAGAAGCTCAGCGGCGGAATGCCGTAGGTCGTGGCCACCTGTTGTTCCGTCATGCCGGGGAACTGGAGATCCGGCAGGCCGGTGTTGGCGGCGGCGACCAGGGCGGCTCGCGTGTCGAGATACTGATCAGGCAGGATCGCCTTCAGGAACTCGCGGTTGTGGACGATGGCAGACGAGGTGACGTTGTTGAACTGGTCCTCGTGCTGCGAGCAGACTAGGCGCGTGCCGTTGTAGGTAAACGAGCGGGCCCCCAGAACCGTCATGACCAGCAGTCGGATATCCCGGCTCCCAGCTAAGGCGCGGGCCCGGAGGATCACTTCCTCGGTCTGGGTGTAGTCACCTTGGTTGTTCTGGCCGAGCCAGAGGCCCAGGACACGCGCCATGTACGTGTCGCCGAGGTCTCGGGCGAAGCGCTGGAGCATGGCCAGCACTTCATCCGCCGTGCCGCCGCCGTAGCTGAGCGTCGTGCAGGTCCTTGGCGACAGCTTCGCGGCGAGCTTGCTGGCGATCGTCCCCGGCATGCTGTCGCCGGCCAGCAGGACACCATCTACGTTCCGCTTCGGCGCATTCTGCACCAAGCCCTTGAGCTGCACCCCTAGCCGCGCAGCGGACTTGTCCGCGCGTCGGACCTGCCATTCCGAGGTGTCCCGCCGAACCGGCAAGCAGACGCCCACACCGTTCGCCACACTGATCACTGGTTCGCTGGCGATCGGGATCCAAGCTCCATCCTCGCGCAGCAGCATGTCATCCTGCGCGAAGGTTAGGCCGCTGACGGCACCGGCGGCGCTGGCCAAAAAAAGCTGGCCGTCAATCGGCGACGCCGGCAAACCCGAGGCGGGCGTGAACTCACCGACGAGAAACACTTCGCCGCGCTTAGGATCACCCTTGCCCCAGCGATAGTTATTCTGCCCGCCTCCGGCCTGCTGGCCATAGAAGTAAATAAAGTCGCCGACGGCGTACTGGACACCGGCCCACCAGCCCGCGCCAGTGATCTGAAGCCAGTCACCAGCGATGCTCACGGCCGGCTTAGCCATGCGCACCCAGGCCGAGCCGTCATAGACAGCCAAGTCGCCGCGCGTGAACGTATCCGAGCCGATCGTGCGGTTGGCCGCGTCGGTGTACTCGAAGTAGTCGCCCGCCGCGAACGTGCCGGTCGGAGGCCAGATCGTCGCGCTGTTGAAGTTTCCCTTGTTGATCTGGCTCCCCGTGCCGACGGTCAAGTCCAAGTCGGCGATCTTGCGCCGACCACGAACGTTGAGGCCGCTGGAGCGGCGGAACTGCAGGGTCTGGCCTGTGGTGTTGACGCCTCGGATAGTGGGCGAGAGGACAGGTGGGAAAGTCGCCCAGCCGTAGCCAGATCCCTCGGTGCGGACCATGATCGGCGAGAGCGTCGAACGCCAGCCGTCCGGCCAGACCGGAACGACGTCGGCGACGTTCGGGCCAATCAGGCGGTTCAGGCTGGCCTCTAACTTGCCCTGATTGACCGCGCCGTCGGCGAGTTGCGTCGCACCGACTGAACCGGGCGTCAGGCTGAGCTGGGCGAGCTTCGGGGCCACGATCGTGCCGTCGCGCTTAATGCCGAAGGCGACCCGCTTCGTGACCGGATCCATGATCACAAAGGAGTAGCCGGTCTCTGCGCTAAGCGCCGCGCCCATAAGGCCCGTGACGCTGCCGTCGAGGTTGGCGAAGTTGATCACGCCCGCGCCGAGCTGGAGCTTCGGGATGACGAGGGTCCCGTCGCGCTTGAGGAGGAGCGCTCCTCGCTTGGAGACCGGGTCCATGATGGCTAGGGAATAGCCGGTCTCAGGAGCAAGGGGCGAGGCCAGAAGAGCCGAGACTTCAGACGACAGGCGGTCGAGGGTGATCGCGCCCGGCGCCAAGTTGGCGGTGTTCAGCAGGCCTCCGAGCGCGGCGACCGGGATGGACGCCGGGACCCACGACGGGATCTTCACCTGGCCATTGAACTTGACCAAGAACGCGGCCCGCTTGTTCACCGGGTCTTGGATAGCGAGAGCATAGCCAGTCTCGGGCGCGAGGTTCGAGGCCAAGACGTCCGTCACTTCGGAGGCAAGCTTTGCTCGCGTCACGACCGCGTCGCTGAAATCGCTCGTGACTAGCGACAGCGCGCCCAGGGCCGTTCGGGGGATCGAGGCGACATCCCAATAGGGGACGCGTACTCGACCACTCGCCCGAACCAACAGCGCAGCGCGGCCGGCATTGTCGACCAAGGCGAAGATGTAGCCCGTCTCGGGCGGCAAGGCCTGGAAGATTAGGCCCGCAACACTGTCGATTTTCGCCCAAGCCCCCGCCCCGATGTCGCCTTGCTTGGCGTAGGTTCCGTTGTATTCGAGCGTCGGATCGTTCGTAACTACACCCAGCGTGTCTTGATCGTGCGCGAGGTCGGCGTACAGCGCGGCGCGTGTGGTGTAGACAGCCTTGAAGCGAGCGACATCGCGAGCCGTGCTCGCCGCCGCCGCAGCCGCGAGCGCGGCGTCGCCACCGTCACGCGCATAGTCACCCTGGTCCCTAGCATAGTCACCCTGCTCCTGAGCGAACGCTGCCCTTCCGTCCGCGTTCTCCGCCGCCGTCTCGGCCAGCACCGCCTTGTCGATCGGGAGCGCCGCATATTCCGCCTCGGTGCCAGTGAAGCCGTGCGCGACCGCGACCTCATAGGCGCTACGGCCGACAGAGCCCCGGAACGGGCCAGTGTCGACCCAAGCGCCAGCGACGCGTCGATAGAGGTGGCCATCATTCGGCGCGGCGGCGTCGACGAGCTGGTAGCTCTCGCCATCCTCGGCGTCGTCCGGTAGCGCGCTGATGCTCGGCACCTCGCCCTTGTAGTTGAGAGCGGCCTGGAGCGACGTCAGGATATCAGCCTTGATCGCGAGCTGGGCGTCGATCTTCTCGCCGAGCACCGGGACGATACTGTTGGCCTCGACCATGAGCGCTTCGAGGCCCGAGGCGTAGCCCGCCTCGTCGATCTCGCCGACCTTGTAC
This sequence comes from Caulobacter sp., assembly GCA_041905125.1. Lineage (GTDB taxonomy): Bacteria > Pseudomonadota > Alphaproteobacteria > Caulobacterales > Caulobacteraceae > Caulobacter. Next base: position 22,403 of record JAYRLX010000003.1, read on the forward strand.
TGGCGCGCCAGCTCGACGGTCGCCGCCGCGATGGCCGCATTGGTCATAGCCATGGCGTCAGGCCTCCGCCTGCGACTTCTCGATCTGCTCGAAGACGTCCTTGAGCTGCGCCGGCAGCGTCGAGAGGACGCTGGTGATGCCGAGCAGGTTCTGCTTGGCCATGGCGTCGGGCATCAGCGGCCCCAGGCCGTCGAGCAGCAAGAGGAGCTGAGAGACCGTGAGGGTCTCGATGTCCGCCACGAGCGCCTTCAGCGGCGCCAGGCTGTCGAGGACGGCTTTGCGCCGAACCTCGGCGAGCACGTCGAGGTGTTCCCCGACCGTAGTGGCCTTGGGCTTGGTCATTTTGATTGTCCCTTGGAGTGAAACGAACGCCGTTCGCGAGCTAGTCGCGGGGCGGGAAGGTCGAGAGATGCGGCACGTCCTCGATCGCCTTGATGGTCCGATCGATCTCGCGATGCTCGAAGCCGTAGTGGTCGGCCGTGCGAATGACCGCGCCGTCGGGCGCGTCCATGATGATCTTGGCGACGCCGTCGCCATCGAACAGAGCTGCGTACATCAGCGCTTCCTGTTTGTGCTGGGGAGGGTGACGAGGATCTTGCGCAGGTTGGCGCTGGGCGACAGCGCGTAGGCCTTCAGCTCGATGAAGTGCCAGCCCACGCCAGGGTTCGCGATCGTGGTCGTCTGACTGTCGCGCTCGGTGAAGGCTTTAGGCCACTGGCGAGGCCAGGTGTCGATCAAGGCCCCATCGCAATAGAGCCCGACGTTCGTTCCGTCGTCCGTCGAGCCGTTATTCTGGACGGCGAAGCCCGAGGTGACGTCGATGTCGCCGCCCGCGCAGTAACGGTAGTAGCCGCCCATCGACTGCTCGAAGGTCGTGATGTCGATGTTCGTGCCGTCGGCGTAGAAGTTGAAATCCGAGATCTGGTTCGCCCCGACCTTGGTAAAGGTCAGACTGCCATCGAGGACGAGGTCGCCGCCGATCCGGACGTTTGAAGCCAGATAGATCAAGCTGCCCGTGATCGAGACCAACGGCTTGTTGCCGCCTGGCGTGCGGAAGAAGAAATAGTCGCCATCGAAGACCCAGCCGCCCGTGACGCCCGAGTTTATCCCCTTGATCCCGATCGACCGGCCGTCGATCGTGACATCGACGCCCCAGGCCGCCGCGAGCTGGCCGTTGATCGACGCCAGGGTCGCGCTGATCGACGAGATCGAGGCGGTGTGACCCCCAACAGTCGACGACAGCGAGGAGATGCTGGAGGCCTGGGCGCTTTGGGCCGACGACAGGGTCGAGAGCTGGCTGCTGACGCTGGCGACGTTGCCGTTGAAATTGCTGGTCAGCGTCGTCAGCGCCATCGCCGTCGTGTTCTGCTGGGTCGTCAGCGTGGCGATGGCGACGTTCAACGTCGAATAGTTGTCGTTGACCACGGCGGCGAGCGCGATCTGAAACGCCGAAAGCGCCTCGTCTTGCGTCGCGCGCACGATGCTCTCGGTCTCCAGAGCGGCGGCGGCGTTCGCAAAGCCGACCGTCATCTCCGTGTAGTGCTCGATGATCGTTTCCTTGGCGGTCTCGACCTGCCGCACCTGATCGTCGAGCGTCGCGCCGACCGGCCGACCGCTGGGCGGCAGCAGCTCGTTCTTGAGGTCGAGAACCTTGCCGCCGGCATCGACGATCGCGTCATAGATCCGCAAGCGCAGGTCGACCGCCTCGGCCAGGGCCTGATCGGTCAGACCCGCGTACTGATCGAGCGAAGCCTGCATCAGATCCTGAAGGATCTTGATCGCCTCGATGCTGTTGCCCGAGGTCTTCACCGCCTCGCCGAGGGCCGTCAGCAGTTGGTCGATGGCGCGGTTCGTGCGGCCGATGACCGTCCCCGCGCCGGGCAGCGTCGGGGGCTTGCTGGCCGAGGTCCGATAGGCCGGGATCGGCCCCTCGCCGACGTGCTGCAACGCCTCGGCGTAGGGGACGCAGGTGATCGAGGCCTTCAGGCCATCCTTGGGCTCGATCCGGTCAATGACGACGTCGAGCAGCTCGACGGCGTGCTCGAAGACGACCACGAGATCGCCGGGAAGCGGCTGGGCGGCCAGCGCCGGAGCCGGGTCGGCGAACCAGACGATGTCGGACTGCCCCGGCAGCGTCTCCAGGGGGAAAACTTGCAGCGCCGCGTCGGCCGAGGGCCGCCACGCCAGGTCGTAGCTGCGGCCGGCGACCATCACGACCGCTTCGTCGAGCGAGAGCCCCTTATGCGTGGCGTCGCTGGGATCGACAAAGCGCGCCGTCACACGGCCTGAGATCTCGCCGACGAGCGCGACGTGATGGGCCAGCCAAGCCCGCGCGCCCTCGCGGGCCGTCAGGCTCTCGATGTCCTGTTCGAAGGTGAAGCGCTCGGGCCGCAGAACGCGCTCGGCCAGCAGGCGCGCGCCCTCCCACTCGACTTCGTCGATGTCGGTCTTGTCGCGGATCTCGATCGCCTCATAGATCGAGGCGCTGTCGAGGTCATAGAACTCCGAGCTGCCCGGCTTCTGGGCGAAGACGGTGACGGTGTCGTCGTCGTAATCCTTGTCGGCGCGCGGGAAGCGCACGCGCAGGGCGTGAACGGGCGCGGGAACCACGACCTCGCCCTGAAACGCCGAGACGGTGCGCGGCGTGAACATCTGGCGCGGGAAGGGCTTTTCCCAATCGACCACGACCGACAGCGCCCCGTAGTCGAGGGTCGGCCGCGCGCGGCCGGCGGCGGCCGTGCGTTGCAGCAGCTCGCCGACGGAAAGCTCGCTCTGCTCGGCCAGATCGCAATGCCAGCCCTTCGTCTCGCACACCGCGCGCCAGGCGGCGATGGCGGCGAAGTCCCGCTCATCGTCGTCCAGCTCGACATCTGAAAGCGGCGGATAGCTGGCCGCCAGGAAGAGGTCGGCCGGGTTGCGCGTGGCGATCAGCTCGCCCGGCCCGTCGGCCGTGGCGCGCGGCACGATGCTCGTGGCGATGAAGTTGAAGTCGTTTGGCACGCCGTTGAGCTGATCGGACGCTTGCAGCTCCAACTCGATCCACGGCTTGGACGCCAAGTCGCGCACGGGCGGCTGGGCGCGGAATGACCGGACGCAAACCCAGGTCAGCTCGTCGCGGATGCGGGCGTTGTTGCTGTCCTCGGCCGTGACGCGGCGAATGTGGATGTCGTAGTCGTCGAGCGGAACCGTCCAGCGCCAGCCGAGGCGATAGCTCTCCAGCTTGTCGCGCGTGAACGTCAGAAGGCCGCCCGGCCCCGCGAAGGGGCAAGGCGTCGCGGCGTCGGGATCGCCATCGCGCGGGCCGTAGCGGAACTCGAAGGTCACGCTGCGGTTCTTCGGCGCGCCGCTATCCTTGGTCTCGAAGAGACCGGCCAGGAAGGCGACGTCGATCGACAGCTCGTCGCACTTCAGCGGCGCGGGCTTCGTCACCCAGCCCGAGGCCAGCTTGACGGGCAGGCCAAGGCTGTCTTCGGCAGGCGTCTTATCGAACCAGATCGGCGCGATGTCCTCGTCGGGGCGGGTCGCCCACCGAACCGTGACACCGTCGAAGCTTTCCAGGGCGGCTTGACCGATGCGCGGGCTTTCGTGGTCGACCCAGCTCACGCACGGCTGAAACATCATCCGCAGATAGACGACGTTGTTGACCGTCACCGTGTACCAATTGGCGCAGCGCGGCGGGAAGATCCGACGCCGGCCGGCGACCACGGGGATGACTTCGTTCGGGCGCGCCGCGTTCGATCCGCCATCGAGCGAATAGCGCTGCTCGCGCGCCGCCAGCTCGGGTTGCTTGATCGGGGCGATGGCGTTGACCGCCAACATGCCCCCGACGCTGATCGCGGCTGTAGCAAACGCGCCAGCGAGCGCGCCAAAAGAGCCCGCCACCACGCCCCCGGTGAAGGCAGCCAGGGCCAGCACGGCAATTTGAAGGATGGTCCGAACGGCGTTCGAACCCATCGGCGCAACCTCGACGACGATTGTCTGATCGGCTTGCGGCAGACATTCCGCCCAGAGTTCGCGCGCCAGCGGCTGGCCGCCGATCGTCACCCGAACCCAAGGGCGCAGGGCCGGATCGAGCGCGCCTTGGACCTCCAGCTCGGCCAGCATCTGAGCGACGCTCAGCCCCTCCGGCATGCCGTGCAAAGAGATCTCTTCCTCGCGCGCGAACGGGCGCGGCGCCAGGACGAGACCGCCATGCAGTGTTGAAGCCGGCGCATCGACCAGCGCGGGAACGAGGGCGCTAGACGCCATACTGATAAGCCCCCTCTAGACGAGATCCCCAGAAGCCCTCGCCGGGTTCGGCTTCGTCGAGCGAGCCGATGCGGACGCCGCCGCCCTTCTGGGTGTGGATGAAGAGCCGCCCGCCCAGAGCGACGGCGATGTGCGTCGGCAGGCCGCCGATGGTGAACAGCAGGACGCTAAAGCGGGGATAGCCGCCGTCGGCGTCGGCCTCGATGGGCCGCCACTGGCCAGCGTGGGCCTGGACAAGGGCGGCGGCTTCCCGGGCCGAGCGATGCTCGGAGCCCAGCAGATCCGCCATTTCAGGCACGCGCACGCCCGCCTCGTGCTCAAGGATCAGGAAGGCCAGGCCGCGACAGTCCGCGCCCCGGAACGAACGGGCATGCTCGACGAAAGGGATGGGCAGATAACGGGCCACCCAGGCGTCTTCCGGCCGAAGGGCCAGCGGGCGACGAACGCCGTTCGTCGGTGACGGAATGACCATGATCTCAGCCCGCGCGCAGGTCGCGGTAGGTGTCGGGCGAGAACGTCGCGCCGGCCCGCCGATCAGCGAAGCTCGGCATCTTCAGCTCGCCCGTGATCTGGGTTTCGTCGTAGGTCAGACCCACCAGCCGCAACGGGGTCGTGCGCTGCTCGATGACGTCGGGCGTCGCGATCCGCACCGCCTCGAAGCGGACGCGAGCATAGTCGGGAAGTCCGCGCAGAGCGGCCAGCACGACAGGATCGTCGGCGTTGCCCTGATCGACGACGTTGCCGATCGTGAACCGCGCGCCACCGAAGGGATTGTCGGGGTCGCGCTTGGGCCACGACAGGCTGAAGGGATAGGCGTGGAACTGGCGACCCTGGCTGATCAGGACATAGCCTTCCTCGGCCACGTTCACGACGCGAACTGGCGCATCCCAGCTCTCGTGCTCCAGCGTCGCCAGCTCGACGACGATGTCGGCGGAGCCGTCGCCCTTGACCGAGGCGTGAAAGGCGTTGGAGGCCATCAGCGCCACTCCAGGGTGACGGTCACGCGCCAATCGGGCTTCCACGGCTCATAGGACGGCGGCGAACCGACCACGAAGCGGGCCACGACGACTTGCTGCTTGACGGGGTGATACCAGTTGAACCAGACGCCGCCGCCGGCCGCGTCGTTGAAATAGAAGTCCTCAAGCCACAGACGCTCGGCCGTGGTCATCTTGTAGGCCAGCTCGATCGTGAACGGCGCGGCCGTCGTGATGCGCCGCTGTTTGGCGGGGCCGCTATCGACGTCCGTCCGTTGCCCAAGGTCGGGGAAGGTGTCGCGGAAGCCATCGGCGACGACGCGGCCCTTGTCGGCGGGCCAGGTTGGAACGGCCATGGATCAGCCTCCCGTCAGGCGGCGGCGGACGCCGAAGTTTCGTTGGAACGGGCCATCGAACTCGCCGCCGAACAGCTCGCGATTGCCCTTGGCGACGCGGCTGTCGATCAGCTCGGTCAAGTCGATCTCGACCTTGCGGTTGCCCATGTTGTCGCGGCTCTCGCGCGCCGTGGCCTGAAGTGGCATGGGCGAGTTGTTGTTGAGCGCGACCGCGACTTCGCCGCCGCCCGCAGCGTTCGCGCCATAGGTCGATCGGGCCGCGATGGCCTGGTCGCGGATCTCGGCCGCCGTGCGCGCCGCGTCGTTGACATAGCCGTCGCCGGAGAACCGAGCGAAGCGCTCGATGCCATACTCGTCGATCGGACGAACATCGCCGCGATAGACCGGCCCGCCGGTCGCCCGGCCCTTGCCCATGAGCTGCGAGACGAGGTTCGCGCCGCCGAGATCCGACGCCGAGGCGGCCGAGACGTTCGAAGAGGCGAAGGAGGAACCAAAACTCCCGCCCAGCGCGCCGGCCGCAGCGCCGGCCAATTTGCCCAGCAGCCCGCCGCCCGAGCTGGCCTTTCCCAGAGCGTCGAGCATGGGGCCGATGATCGCCACCTGATAGACGACGCGGGCCAGGCCCTCGACGATCATGTCGGTGATCCGGCCGAAGGTGTCGCCCAAGGTGCCGCTCGTCAGGATGACCGAGACCAAGCCGTCGTTGAGCGTCTTGAAGCCATCGACGGCGAGCTGCTCGAAGCTCTCGCGGATCTCGCCATTCGTGCGGATCAGGCTGTCGCGGTAGGCCTCAAGCGGCCCCATGGTGTCGCGGTTGAGCGCGGTCCGCTGTGCGGAGAAGAGGCGATCCTGGGTCGAAAGGATCTTCGCCCGATCGTCGTCACTCAGATCCGTCCGACGATCGAGGTCGCGCTGCGTCTCCTTCCTGACGAGGCTCTGTTGAAGATCGAGTAGTTCGGTCTCGATCCTGCGACGCTCTTCCGCCGTGCGCGCCCCAGCGGACGCCAGCGACAGGATCTCGCCGGTCGTTTGGGCCAGACGCTTCTCATCAGCGAGACGACGATTTGCCGTGTCTTCGTAGGCCTTGCGTCGGGCGACCTCCCGCTCGGCCGCGAACGCATCCTGCTCGGCGCGTTTGAGTTCATCGACCTTCGTCGCGTCTAGCTTGCCCTCCCTAGCGTCGATGTCGATTTGCTTCAGGCGGCGAGCCTCGGCCTCATCCAACGCCTTAAGCTCGACGTCGAGCATATCCTCCAGCGTTCCCGCGTAAGTCCGCTGAGCGGCCAGCTCGCGCGCATCGGCGGCAGCAATGGCGCTCGTAGTGCGTTCCTGGGCGTCGAGCCTACGCTTTCGCTCGCGCTCAGCATCAGCAGCGGCCTTTTTAGCGGCCTCTTCCCGCTTACGCTGTTCCTCAAGGTCGACCAGCTCCCCGTTAGGCGAGGCGGGAGCGGGCTTGCGAAACGCGGCGCGAAAGGCCGCCATCGAGAAGCCGCCCTTAACGACCGGGTCGGCCTTGGCGTCCTCGAAGCGCTTGGCGCGCTCGGCCTCGTATGTCTTCGCCTCCTGAGCGTCGGCCTGGGCGAAAGGATCGAGGCTGCCGACGAAGGCCCAAGCTTTCCCTACGGCCTCGGCCTTCGTAGCGAGCCAGCCCGCTGACTTCGCAGCATCGGCCATAAGCTGGGATAGCTGCATGACCAGAGGGATCGCGTCGACCATGGCCGATTTGAATTGGACATCGAGGATCGCTTGGAGATCCTCGAATTTGTCGTTGGCCTCGCCGGCCTTGGCGATCAGGTCACGGTCCATGACATAGCCGAGGTCATGAGCCGACTTGCGCAGCTCATCGATCGAGCCAGCGCCCTCACGGATCGCCGGCAGCAGAGGAGTTAGACCAAGCTTGTCGGCGACTGCCGCCTGCTGCGCTGCGCTGCCGAGGCTGGAGATTTTGCCGATGACCGCGTCGAGCGCCTCCTGAACCGACGAGAAAGACTTCGGATCGAGGCCGAGCGCCGCAAAAGGCTTGATCGCTTTGGAGGACAGGCCGGACTGAGCAGCACCGAAGATCTGGGTGAAGCCTTCTAGGGCTGTGTCTGCATCCTTGTATTCACCGCCTAGCGCGTGGGCCGCGTAGCGCATCTCCTGAAGATAGTCCGTCGTCACGCGCAGCTTGTTGGCCGTGTCGCCGATCTCGTCTCCAAATGCCGCAGCATCCCGAACGGCACGGTTCAGGGCCATGCCGACCGCCACTACACCAGCCGCCGCCGCCGCGACGGCGACGCCGTAGCCGCCGAACGATCCGGCGAGATCACCCAGGACACCGGACCTCGCAGCCAGGCCGTCAACACTGTCTTTGATCGCGCCGACACCCCGCGAGACCGCCACCAGATGCGGAGGAAGTTCTTGAGCAGCGCGCTTCATCTCGCGCAGCGACGCCGAGCCCTTGCGCCCGAAGTCCTCGACGCCGCGCGTGGCGGCTTGACCGCCTTCGAGACCCAGGCGCACGGCGACGGATACGGTCATTCGGAAGGCTCCTCTTCAGGTTTGGCGCGCCGCGCGCCGGCCTCCAGAGCGACCAGCAGCTCGCGCACCTGCGCCCAAGGCGCGGCGTCGGGATCGTGGATGTTGCGAAGGGCCGCCCACTCCAGGGCGGGCTTTCGGATCTTGAACCGGGGATGATCGGGCGCTCGCCACGCCCCGCCGCAATTGACGATGGCCCACGCTTCCCGCTCGGCTGGATGCAGCGGCCGGTTCTTATCCCGAGGACAGCCGGCCGGGTCGGTTCGACATGGGCGCCCGACCTGAATGCAGGCGTCGCAGTGGGCGCCCCCGCCCTGGAACAGGTACTCGGCGAGGGCGCCTATTCTTTTTTTGCGGCGAGCAGCTCCCGGTTCGCCCGCCGCGTCTCGGCGACGAAGCGATCGAGGTTGTCGCCGATCCGGAACAGCAGCCGGAACGTCTCGACCGTCGGCTCGACCGAACGGCGTTCGTCGCCCACCTGGCGCGAGACGTCGGTCACGACGCGCGCGGCCAGCTCGACGTTGACGCAGAACTCGGCGACGCCTTCCCAGACGGCGGGATCGGCCAGAGCCACGGTGTCGGCGCTACCGTCGAGGCCATAACGACGACGCCCCTCCGCCGCCGCGTTGGCCCCCGCCATCATCTTCGCCACGATGCCGCCCGCGATGCTCAGATCGATGGCTTCCGGCACGCGGAACGTCAGCTCGACGCCGTTCTGCAGGACGAGCTTGCGAGGCTCGCCCTGCACCGTGAGGCCGAGGGCGTCAGCGACCTCATTGCGGCGCATCAGTAGGACGCCACGCCGTTCGCCAGGGTGATCACCGTGGCGTGGTTCGTGCCGTCCTGAGAGGCGGCATAGGTGAAGTCGGCCGACATCTGGCCGCCGCCGGAGACCGGGTTCTGCGGCTTGGCGAACTGGACGCCGTACTGATCGATGCGGAAGTAGCGGTTCTCCTCATCGTCGGGGTGCGTCGCCTCCAGGGTCAACTTGCCGACCTCGTCGGAGTTGCCCAGATCTCGGAACATCGAGCCCCGGCCGTAGATCTTCAGAGAGCCCGTAGCCGAGCCTTCGCCGAAGTGGTGGAACGAGGGCCACTCATCGCCATCCAGACCGTTCACGCGCTCGACGCCGCGATTGAGATTGATGTCGAGGTTGAGAGCCGAGCCGATCAGCACGTCGTTCCACAGAGCGCGCCAGCGCCAGTCGGCGAAGCTCTCGTCGGCGGCGGCGGCGGCGACCGTGGGCTGCGGCCAGTCAGCCCCCTCGACCTCGCCGAGGCCGATCAGGGTCATGGTGAAGCGGGCCGTATTGTCGCCCTTCGCGGCCGAGATCCCCAGCTCCGCCAGCGCGACGCCGATGTCGGTCGTCACGTCGCCGTTGCCGTACTTCTGAGCCAGCGAGAGGGTCTGCGCCGGATCTCCGCCCGAGTTGAACACGTGGACATAGTTGCCGTCCGCGCCGGTCGGGGCCTCGCGCGTGAAGCCGGCCGAGAGCCAGTAGCCCGCCTCGGTCAGGTTGATCGGCGCGACGCGGCGGAGCGAGCCGCCCGGCAGGCCCCGGCGCTGCTTGGTCGGATCTCGGCTGTTGGCCAGGCCGACGCCGAGCTGGTCATCCTTGACCAAGGGCCGTTCCATGCCGGCGGTCAGGTCGTAGAAGCGGGCCTTTTTCCAGCCCGTGGTGGCGATGACGCCCGCCGTCGCCTCGAAGGCGAGGCGGGTCTCAACGGCGCGGCCCCGCGACGAGGCGGGGATCGTGGTGAAGCTCATTGGAGGGTCTCCCGTCAGGTCGTTTGGGTTAGAGCGTGCGGACGTGAAGACCCGCGACGCGGATGTCTTCGTCGGTGGCGTTGCGGGCCTTGCCGCCGTCGATCAGCGCGCGGATCTGCGCGGCCGAGCCGGTGACGACCACGCCCCGCGCGTGGCCCGCGTGCGGCTTCAGGAGGACACCCGCCGCGATGCCGCCGCCCGGCTTGCCGTCGCGGTCATGATCGAGAGGGCTCGGAGCGCCGGCAGCATGGTCGCCCGCGTCTATGGTCGCCGGCGTCCGGTCGAGCGCGACCGAGGTTCCGACAGCAGCGGTCGCGGCGTCGGCCGAGGCCGCGCCCTTGGGGTTGCGAGACATGGGTTGGCTCCTCAGCCGATGGGGGAAGCACCCGCCAGCAGGACGCGGACGGGGATGACGACGGCAGAGACCTTCTCTTCGAAGGCGAGCCGATGGTTCTCGAAGTCGGGCGGTCCGATCATCACGCCGCGCACGATCCCGCCGAGCGTGCGGTCGGCGTAGAGGGCCGACTGGATGGCGAGAAGGCCATTCTGGAATTGCTGATCGCGCTTGGTCGCATCCTCGCGGGTGACGATCCATTCCAGATTGAAGGTCGCCGCGTATTCGACGACGACGTCGTCTTCGCCAAGGCCGAGCACCTCATCGAGGATCTTCGGGACGCCAGGCGAACGGACGACGTTGAGCCAGACCTCGCCGCGCTCGTCGAGCAGCGCCTCGTTGTTCCGCACCGCCGCGTCAGCGAAGGCGGCGTGAGCCTGGAGCGCGGCGACAAGGGCGCTCTGAGCGCGGGCGATCTGGGTCAAGTCGCTCACCAGTCGACCTCCTTAGCGGGTTGAAGACGGCGGGCGGCCATCTGCTCGGCCTGTTCAAGCGCCCAGGCGTCGGCCTTCGCGCGCCACTCGGCGCCATACGAGGCGTTGAGGTTCGAAGAGCCCACGTTGGCCAGGCGGCGCTTGAGGTTCGCCTCGACGCGCTGGGCGTAGTCGGATTGGATTTCGCGGGCGATCTCGGGCCAGTTGAGCCGCTTTCCCAGCCTGATATTCGGCACGAGCCAGAACATCGGGATGTCCACTTGGCTCTTCTGATTGAGCGGCGTGAAATAGTCCTGCGTTCCGGTCTGCCGGCGGCGCACAAGCGCGCGGACCCCCGAACCGTCGGCGCTGGCCCGCCCTCGCGCCACCAGCATGACCCCGCCACCTTTCAGGTTCACGGCGCGCAGCGGGCCGAAGCGCTTCTCGATCTCGGCCGTACGCTCCTGGCCACGGCGAATGCGGATGGTATCGGCGGGGCTCCCCGGGATCGGTACGGCCAAGAGAGGCTTGCCCTTGATCGGCTGGCCCTTGGTGAAGGCGTCGATGATGTGCGGCGCGGCCGAACGGAAGAACACGGCCGGGGAATAGGCCAGACGTTGGCGGGGCCTGACTTCCATACGCCAGGCGTTGGCGAGGCCATCGCCGAGGCCGGCGGCGCGGACATCGGCCCGCAGCTTTTGAAGGCCTTCGCGCCCTTCCTCGGTCGCGGCGTCCCTGACGCCCTGAAGGATGGCGACCTTGGCCGCCTCGGCCCAACGCTCAAGATCGCCCTGGAGCGCCAGGACGATCAGCAGATCGTCAGGCCGGGACATCGGCTTCGCGGTCGGCCGGCTTCAGCGGCCCCCAGAGGAACCGCCCGCCGGCCTTCGGACGCATCGGCTCGGCCAGCCGCTTGACGCAGAGCGCGCCTGTCGCGTCGGTGTAGCGAACCCACCAATCCCGACCGGGAACCGGCTGGCCGGCGACGCTCGGCTCGAAGTCCATTTCGTCGAGGTGCAGCGCATCCGCGACGACGCCGGTTCTGGAGATGAACCCTTCGAGCTGCTCCTCGACCCAATCCCGCCGCACCTCGCCGCGCACGGTCCGCCAGCCGCCGGCCGGAGGGCAGACCTGAAGGTCGCTCCAGAGGTGCAGACGAACGGCGTTCGCGACGCGGGCGGCGTGATCGGCGCGCATCAGATGCGAACCGGCGGGCGCTTGGCGGCTTCAACGTCGGCGCGCGTAGCCGGCCGCGCGTGACCCTCGTCGACCAGCTTCGGCGCACGTTCGTCGCCGATGATCGCGAGGCGGCCACGCGGCGCCAGGGCGCCGGTCTCGTCAGGGATCTTGGACGTCAGCATGACGTAGAGGCCATCGGCGACATCGTCGGGCGACAGGGTGTCGTCGCCCAGCTCGTCGTCATGAGCCGGAAGGATGGCGCGCGCCATGGCGAGTTGCCCCCGCGTGGTCGCATGCGCGTCCTGCTCGGCCTTCAGGGCCTCGGCGAGGCCGTCGGCCGCAGCCTTGGAGGCTTCAAGCTCGCTCTTCAGGTTGGCGTTTTCGAGGCGCGCGGCTTCGAGGTTGTCGGCGGCCTGTTCAAGCTGCTCGACGATCTCGGCCGGCAGCTCGCCGCCAACAGCGCCAGCCACGACGAGATTGCCATCGACCGCGAGGTCGGCGCCGGCCGTCTGGGTCTGTTCCGGAGCTTGGTCGGTCGACGTCTCGACCGCGTCGGCCGGTGTTTGGTTCTTGGCCATGGTTCGGCCTCCGATGATGGGGATGTCGGATGGCCGGCGACCGAAGCCGCCGGCCGGTGACACGCTGGGCGCTAGGCCAGCTTCAGCTTCCGCAGCGCCTGCGGCTTGGTGCAGTAGTTGAGGTCGTTCATCTGACCTTCCATCTCGATGAACCGGTTGTAGCCCGACGGGTCCAGAACAGCCTTCATGTACTTGGGCAGGCCATTGGTATTGACCGCTTCGAGATAGTCGGCCGGACCGAAGTCGGTCCGGAACAGGCCCGGCACGCCGATCGGGATCAGGCGGCCGACGTCGTCGTCGATCGCCACGTCGCCCGCGCCGACGTAGTTGACGAAGGTCACGCCGCCGTAGGTGAAGCTCTCGGCGTCGCCATCGCCGCGCAGGTCGCTCGCGGCCTGCTGGGCGAGGTACGTCGAGCGCACCTCGGGAGCGTCGGCGACGGCGTCATAGAGATCATCACCCGCGAAGCAGAGCCAGCTCTTCGGCTTGAAGCCGAGGGCGACCTGCGTCTCGCGACGGGTCGCGCGCAGCTTCTGACGAATGGCGCCGGCCTTGGTCGGATCGTTGGGATCGTAGGCGGCGTCCGGCGCGATAGTGACCTCGGGCAGCTCCTCGATGCCCATGGCGTCGAAGATGTCGAGGATGACCGAGCCGTCGGCGTCCAGCACGAGGCCCTGGATGCAGCCGAGGCGGTGATATTCGAGCGTCAGGTCGAGCGACGAGGAGATCTTGCGGGTCTTCTCGTCGCGCTTTTGGGTGACGCCGGCCAGTTGATCGGGCGAGCCGAAGGCGCGCACGTTCTGGACCTCGTCGGCCTGGAGCTGGGCGGTCGCCTTGACGTGCGGGATCAGCAGCGGGACGCCCTTGCGCTTGTCGCCCTGGATCGGCGTGCCGGGCGCGCCGCGAGCGGTCGTCGGCAGGACCGAGATCGTCTGGCCCATGCGCTCGATGACGACCGAAGTCGTCGAGACGCCTTGCTCCTCGAAGATGCCGAGGTCGTTGATGTAGCTGGGAACGTACTGCTGATCGTTGATCGACGCCGTCAGGGTCGTGGTTTCGAACAGCCGGGACTTGAAGATGTCCAACATCGGTTTTGGTCCTTGTATCGAGAGGGAAACGGCCGGCGATCCCGGCTGCTAGGGATGCCGCCCGGCATGGCGCCGGGCGGCGAGGCCGCGCCTTAGCGGCCGATGATGCCGAGATCGGCGAGCTGAGCGATGGCGGCGGCCTTTTGGCCCGCGTCGAGCGTGCCGAAGTCGAGCCGCTTCAGGTCGACCTCGGCGTCGCGAACGACGCCAGCGGCTTTGGCGGTGACGCCGGCCCCCGTGGTCACCGCGTCCCAAAGGATGCCGGCGGCGATTTGCGTGCCGTCGGTGGCGGCCGGGTTGAGGGCCTTGTATTGGCCCTGCGCGGCGGCGGCGGCGGCCGTGACGGTGATTTCGAAGCTGTCGCCAGCCACGAAATCGGTCGCGCCATCGGCCAGGGTGAAGTTGATGCGGCCATTGTAGGCCGTGCCGACCTTGCCATGGCCGTCGACCACGCCATCGGGACGCTCGACCACGAAGTCGCCGAGGTTCGCGCCGGGCTCGATGAACACGAGCTTGTAGACGCCAGGATCGGCCCCGGCGTCGACCGTGACCGCGCCCATGGCGCCGTTGCCAGTGTTGCCGGCGACGGCGACAGCGGCGGCGGACAGGGCGCCGACGAGGACACGGCCGAGGACGGAGCCAGCGACGAGCGTCTGACTGGCGGCGATGATGATCAGTTCCCGCGAGCGGGTGCGGTTGGCGTCCGAGATCAGGAACTCGCCGCCGTAGTTACGTTCAAGCATGATGCTCTCCATTCAGGGGTAGGCCGCTGAAGGCGCGCGGCGGCGCTTCACCGCAGGACGGTGAAAAGGGAAAGGGCGAGCGCCAGGCAGGGCCTAGCGCTTGCGACCCTCGCGGCGGCGGCCGTAGATCGCGCCGCTGTCGATGACGCCCTCGGTCTTGCCGGGCTGGCCGCCGGAGTGGGTCACCTTGGGATCTCGGCCCGCCATGCGGTCGCCGAGGCTGTTGGTCTTGCCCGAGGCCTTCAGCAGGGTTTCGGCGCGATCGAGGGTCATGCCGGGCGTGAAGGCCAGCTCGCGGGCCAGGTTCTCGCGACCCTTGGCCTCGGGGCTGTCGAGGATCGACTTGGCGACCTTGGCGTCGACCTGCTCCTCGTCGCCTTCGCCGCCTTCGCCGCCGGCCTCGGGCTCTTCCGGCGGCGCGTCTTCACCGCCCTCGCCTTCGCCGCCCTCTTGGGTTTCTTCCTCGCCTTCATCGGCTCGGATGGCGTTCAGTTGGGCGACCTTTTGAGCCGCCGTGGTCTTGGGGTCGTCGAGGACGGCCGCCAGGGTGCTGCGCTTCATGGTTTTCTCCTTCAGAGGCGCGGAAGCGGCGGAGGCCGCTGGGGAAACGGGGGTCGCGACCAGCTCTTCGAGCGCGGCAAAGGCCTCGCGCTCGGTCATCACGCGGTCGACAAGGCCGACCTTGAGAGCGGAGAGCTGCGGATCGTCGCTGTCGCCGAAGTAACAGCGGGCTTGGGTCGCGATGATTGCCTCGGGCGTGAGGGTCGGCCGCCCTTCGGCGACGGCGGCGACGAACCAGCGGCCCCATTGGTCGATTTCGGCTTGCAGGCGAGCCTTGGCGTCGTCCGACAGCGGCTTGAACGACGAAAAGTCGGTCTTATGCGCGCCGAATTGGACGTGCGTGACGACCATTCCCTCTTTGGACAG
The DNA here is from genome assembly GCA_041905125.1 of Caulobacter sp. Lineage (GTDB taxonomy): Bacteria > Pseudomonadota > Alphaproteobacteria > Caulobacterales > Caulobacteraceae > Caulobacter. The sequence continues at coordinate 37,587 of JAYRLX010000003.1, forward strand.
CGCGCCAGAGACGTCGCAGTGACTGACGACGGCCCCGATCGAGCCCGCGCCGCCCTGTTTCATGCAGACGACCACGTCGCAGGCGCTGAGCAGCCAATACATGGCGCTGTAGCCGCCCTCGACGATGCCCCAGATCGGGATGCCGCCGGCCGCCGCGCGAACCGAACGGATGTAGTCGCCCAGCTCGGGCAATCCCGGCGCGCAGACGCCGCCGGGGCTGTTGCAGCGGATCGCGATGGCGCGAGCCCCGGCCTCGCGGGCGCTCTCGATCGACTGGCGCAGGGTGTCGTAGCCGTGCCACCAGCAATCGCCGTAGCCGAAGCCCTCGTCGAGCAGCGGGCCATCGATGCGGATCACCGCGACGCCATTGCGCATCGACCAGCCGAAGCCGACGGCGTCGGCGTCACCCATCCAGTCGGGCAGCCAGGCCAACGGCGCGGCCAGCTCGTCGCCCTCGATCGCGGCGGAAGCCTTGCGAGCGCGGCCGAGCAGCACCGACAGGCCCGAACGGCGTTCGCGATCGGGTTCGATGTTGGCCAGGCGAGCCAGCGCCAGCACCGACGCCTCGTCGCGCATGAGCAGAGGACGGCCCGACAGGCGGGCCGCCATAACGGCGAAGTTTCGCATGATGGGTGTCCTAGTCTTCGGCCCGATCGGGCGTGGTCTGGATGACCTGGCCGGCGGCCAGCATGTCGCGCAGAGCCGGAGGCATCAGGCCCTCGCGTTTGAACAGCGCGACCTCGCGGCCGAGCTGGGGAACATTTAGCTCCAGGTCGCCGCCCTGTTCGGCGGCGATGTCTTCGAGCGTGGTCGAGCCCATGGCCATCTGCATCAGGGCGCCGGTCGGCTCCTTGACCGGATCGCCCCAGCCCTTGGCGGGGCCAATCCAGCGCCCGCGCAGCCATGCCGCCGGAGCCTCGTAGAGATCGACCTTCGTCGCGGGCAGATCCACGAGGCCGGCGTCGATGCCATCCTCGGTCACCGCGAGCAGGATCGGCGTCGCCCACATCATGCCGATCAGGCTCCGGCTCTTCATCACGCCGCGCCAGATCTCGATCAGCAGCATGCGGGCCGAGGAATAGTTCACGTTCGACCAATCCATCGACATCTGCTCGTAGGCGATGTCGAGCCCGCTGCTGATCGAGCGGAGGAAGGTTTGCGTGAAGACGCCGAGCGAACCGGCTTCTCGAGACGACGTCAGGAACTTCAGATCGTCGCCGGGGAACAGGTGCTGAATGCGCGCGCCGGCCAGCGTCGGATTGTACTGCTCATAAAACGCGCTGCGCAGGTCATGGACGCCGGCCACGGCCGAGGCCGTGAGCTGTTCTTGCGCGATCGTCGGATCGAAGCTCGACGTGATCGTCGCGGCGAACAGGGCGTTGACGACCGCGTTGGCCAGCTCGCTATCGGCGTAGCGCTGGAGCTGTTTGAAGCGGGCGAGGGCCGCGACCAGCTTGGAGACGCCGCGCGTCTGGCCAGGCCGATCCTTGCGGAACAGGTGCAGGACGCGGGGACGCCCCCAATACTCCCGACGCTCGACACGCTCCCAGGTGAAGGCTTGCGGCGAGGTCGAGCCCAGATAGTCGCCAGGGTGCGAATTGCGGATGTGGTAGGCGATCGGCGCGCCGTCGCTGTTCTTCTCGACGCCACCGCGCAGGTACTCGGTCTCGGGCGTCCCGTCGGGGTTTGAGAGGCGGTCGCTGTCGACGACCTGAAGCGCCGTGCGATAGCCCCAGCCACGGCCCGGCTTCCACCGCAGGACGCCGAGGCCGTCACCCGTGATGGTATGCTCCATCACCGCCATGTGCATCTGCCACGAGGCGTTGAGCGTCTCCTCGACGTCGCAACGGCAGAGGGGATCGTCGGCCCAATTGCGGTAGTTCCGCTCAAGGCCCGAGCCCAGCGCCAGGGCTTGCTCGGGGGTGATCCCCAGCGCTTCGGCGTCCGGCTTGATCGAGGGCCGCCAGCCCGCGCCGACCAGCATGTCGAGCTTGCGCTCGACGCCGCCTTGCGCCCACGGCTCACGGGCCAGCAGGTCGCGGGTCTTGGAGACGAAGTCGTCGCGGTCGCGAAGCCAATAGGCGTCGGCGCTCGTCTGCGCCACATGCCAGCCGTCGAGGGCCTGCCGCTGGCCCGCGTTGTGGCGGAAGCTGACCTCGACGCCGGCAGCGGCGGCAGCGATCCGGCCGATGCCAGGCGGGAGCATTTGGCCGCTCGGGCCGTAGAGAACCGGAGCCGCCATGTCAGCCGCCGAAGACCGGAACGATCGCGCCGCCCATCGGCGCTCCGCCGCCCAGGCGATTGACGATGACGCGCGCCTCGTAGATCGCGCGCGCGAGCTGATCGGCGCTGACCGGGTCGTGATACTCGACCCCGCCCACTTCGTAGCGGACGCTCTTCACGCGCTCGCCCGTCAACGCCGTCAGCTCGGCGGCCTCCAGCGCGGAAAGCCGCGCTCGCGCCAAGACCAGATCGTCGCGCCAGCTCATCAGGAAGCTCCATTCAATCGGGCCAGGCGCATCAGCGCATGGTTGGCGTGGGAGGCGGCGACGGCGCCGGGCTCGCGAACGGCGTTCGCGCGGGGCGGCGGGGTCGCGATGGGAGGTTGGCCCGCCGTCGGCGGCGGCAGTGGCGGAGCGCCGGACCAGATGCCTTCGAGCGGCAGTTGGCCCTCGCGGGTGGGTTCGCGGCGACGGGCCGAGATCAGGCGCTTCCAGTCTTCGAGCGTGATCGCCTCGGGCAGGAACGACCACGCCATGGCGTGGCAGTAGACCGCCATGTCGAGCTGCTCGTTACGCGTCCCGGCGACGGGTTCCCAGACTTCGAACTTGCGGCCCTGCGATGGGTCGGCGGGCTTCAGGACTTCGGAGGTGATCTGCTGGAAATCCAGCTCGGTCGCCGTCGCCTCCAGCGTGATCGAGCCGGGGAGGTGCTCGCCGGTCTCGCAGCCGGCCAGCGTCTGGGCGAGGCCGAAGTAGATCTCTTTCTTCACCTTGTGGGTGCTGACGAGATAGAGCTGGACCTCGCCGACGACGCGCTTGCCGATCTTGGCCTTGCGCCGCGTCCCGGCCTCGATAGGCCAGGCCTGCGCCAGGTCGCCGCTCTGAGACGCCCCCTTGAGCGCCATGACGTTCGGACGGCCAGCGCAGAACGCATAGGCCCGGTTCGTATGGTGGCCGCCCGTGTCGACGCCGAAGCGGTCAAAGCCGATCGGCTGGATGTGCGGGCCGGTGTAGGTCCGCCGCGTAATCTCGGCCAGCTCGCTCCAAGCCCTCGGATCGACCGGCGGGATCGGAATGATGCCCGCGTCGATGCGACCGTAGAGACGCCCCATCGCTCCCTCGGGCGTCAGATCCGCAGGCCCGACCGCCCAGACGGCCCACTCCAGGCGGTCGCCCTGGACGTCGGCCGCGCCGAACAGCGTCCAGGCCCACGGCGGGATGACGCCCCGCGTCAGGTTTCCGGCGACGGCCGCCGCGATCTCGCGTTTCTCAAAGAGCGTGTCGGTCGCCGGCCGGTCGTAGGAGGCTTCGAACGGTCGGGCGAGCACTTGCTGCCAGAACACGACGAGATCCTGCGGCTTGCCGGAGTTGCTCGCCTCGTCGAATTTTTCCCAGATCCGCGCCCACGTGGTGAAGGGCGAGTAGGCCTGCCAGATCCCGTCGAAGGAAGGGTCTCGGCCTTCGAGCATCGTGCCGATGTCCGGCCCGCGCCGCTCATACCAGTAATCCCATTCCTCCGGCGTCATGGCCGGCGGCGGCGGTTGGTTCGGATGCTCCTTGTCTGGCGTGCCGTCCTTCAGCTTGTGCTCGAAGCACGCCAGCCAGCCCGCTTTGCCCACGGCCTCTAGAGCAGCCGTGGCGTCGAGCATGCCGCGCTTGTGCTCGTGGCCGATCAGCTCGCCGCAGTCAGGCAGTTGGCAGATGAAGTATGGCCGCCCATCGCGGCGGACCATGTTTTCCCAGATCAGGAGCTGAAGCCCGCCGCAGTGCGGGCAGGGCATGTAGTAGCGCTCCAGGGTCCGGCGCTCGACTTCATCGGTGACGACGCAGTCGCCGACGATGTTGGGCGTCCCGCCGCCCAGCTCCTTCAGGTCGTCGCCCCAGGCGTCCGATCGCGACCGCGCTTGGCGGATGGTCGGGCCGCGCCCGCCGACGTCCTTCGGATAGGAAGACGGCTCTTCGAAGATCAGCAGGCCGATGTCGGACTGCTGGAGCTGCGCCTCGGAGCCGCCGTTGATGATCTTGAGGAAGCCGCCCCGGAATTTCTTGTGATACTTGGTGCTGCTGTCCTCGGAACCGGCCTTGATCGCCAGGATCTTGAGGCCGACCTGCGTCGTGGCCTTGGCGTTCGGCGACCAGACCTCTTTCTCGAAATCCTTCTGTTTCTGGTCAGAGGCGCAGATGATCCCGATCGAGCGCGGCGCGGTGTCGATGCAGTGGAACGCGGCGTTGAGGAACACCTGCGTCTTGCCAGACTTGGCCGACCATCGCAGCCACTCCGAGGCGTTCGGCTGATCGACGCCCGCCTTGACCATCGGCCGGCGCATGTAAGGCGCGTAGTCGGTGTCCCAATCGCCGGTTTTCCTCGCGCCGCTCTCGGCCGAGATCTTCCGAAACGCGTTCGACCAAGTTGGAACATCCATCTCCGGCGGCGGAGCGGCGCTTTTCGCCATCGCCGAGAAGAACACCGACCATCCCAGGGGAAGCCCTGGAAAGGTCTCGCGGACAGTCATCCCGGCGTCTCGCCAGCTCGGGATCCGGCATAGACGGAACCGTCTATGTCGCCGGCGCGCCCAGCGCGCAAACGAACGGCGTTCGCCGCTAGCGCCCTCATGCGGTCACGCACCTCGCCCGCCGGCTCGCTGCCGGCGGCCATCGCCTTCGCCATCCGCTCGGCGAACCGCTCTTGCCCGAGCTGGGCAAACCGCTTGAAGGCGGCGCGGATGACACGAACCCGTTCCGGCGGTACGCCCAGCTCGGCGGCCAGGCGCTCGGAAACGTCTTCGTTCACGTTGGCGAAGACCGAGCGCATCTCGACGATCGCCTCGGCGATGCCGGCCTCGACCTCGGCGACAACCGTCAACAGTCCTTCGGCCTTGGCCTCGTCGCGAAGCGCTTGGCGGAGCTGGACGGCCTTGAGGCCCCGATGCTCGGCCATGTTGGCGATCTGCGCCGTCGGCGACAGCGCGGGCGCGACATGAGCCTCGACCGGCGAGGCCAGCTTAAGGGCGGGCTGGACCGGCGACAGCGCCGGAGCTTCGAGCGCCGCGCCAGACATCACCTCGCGGGTGTAGTTCGCGGCGCGGTGCGCGGCGACGGCCTCATAGTCGACCTTCACCTCGCGCCCGACCTTCTCGCCCTTCAGGCCGTGGGCGTCGCAGTACCGCGACAGCGCCGACCGGTCGATCTTGTCGCCGTTGGCCGTGAGGAGTTCCGCGCAGCGAGCGACGGACACCGGCCCGATTGTGCCGTGCATGCGTGCCTATCCGTGCTGGGGAAGCGTGCGACGCGTGCGCCTTTGCTCGCGCTTCGCACAAGAAAACGATCGCGACTTCGAACGCGCCGTATACGTGGGGAGGCTGGGAAGGACCCGCGAGGCCTCGCACCCGCTGGGGGAGGGGCGGGGTCAAGCGCGATCGGTTCGCAGATGTCGCTTTCGAGGTCCGCCCAGCGGGCAAAGGCAAGCCCGCCGCGACGAGGTCGGGCGGGCTGCTCTGATCGGGTGACGCTTCGAGGTCTTATACGGCTACCGCACCTGACCTCACTTGGGTGTGAGCAGGTGCAAATCAGCGGACTTCGAGCAAGTGAACTGCTTTGGGCACGGAGCGCCCGAGAAGGCTGATGAACACCAAGGCTCGATTTCTGTCAATCCGCTCCTGAAAGACAGCGTCGTAGTCGGCGGTTCGGCCGTTGATGCGAACCTTGTCGCCACGCTGCCAGCGGTTCTCGACCTCGCCATCGACGTCGGCGATCTTGATAAACCCGTTCTCCTCCCGAGCTCTGATCATCTCGACGACGTGGTCAGGGACGGCCAGCGGACGCTCGCCGGCCATGAACATCGCACGGACGCCGCGCGTCCCGAGGATGCGCCGCCATCCGCCGACCGTCGGATCGAAGCGGACGAACAGATAGGTCTTGAAGAACGGCTCGGCCACGAGACCCGGCTTAGGCTTCCGAGGCGTGGGCTTACCATCCTTGATCAGCATCGGCAGGTAAGTCTCGAAGTGTTGGTTCTCGATGTTCTCGCGTGCGGTGCGCTCCTCATGCTGCTTTGTGACGACAATGCTCCAGCGCTCGCCGGTCAACTCGATCTCGTTTTTGTTCGGCATCACGCCACCCCTCTTTGAACTTCGCCGAGCACGTAGCCCCTGGCCTTAAGCGGACCCCAGGCGTCCGCGAGATTTCGTCGGGCTTGGCCCGAATGCGGGAAGATCCGCCGCCCTCCAGGGTCGTATCGGGCAAGGCTCAGGTACGACCTGACGAAGGCCTCGCCCCGCTCGGCGGCGAGGATCTCGCGGACCTCGTCGGGCCCATCCCAGCGGGAAAGATCAGCAACCACCCCGCCGAGACCTTGAGCCTTTCCGGCCGCGCTGGGGCTGGGTTCGTAGTCGAGCCAGCGCCCCAGCTCGAACCACTCGGCGACGTTCTTCGCTCGACCGGAAGCGCCGTGCGATGCGCGGTCGGCCGAGTAGGCCGTGGCCTTGGCGACCATCACCTCGGGATCACCGCCCGCAGCGATCTCGGCTCGGATGACGCGCGTCAGCTCGCGCTTGCTGGAGGCGTTGCGACCCTCCCGCGACCAGACCGCCCAGATCGCATCGACCACCTCCCGAACGACGTTCGCGCCCGCGCGCCCGCCCGGTGAGGAAGCGATAGCTTCCGAACTACTCTTGTCTTCTCTACTCTTCTCTAGGGGAATAGTGCGTTGATTTTCCTCGCTTTCGGCATCGAGAAGTGCCGTGTTCTTTCCGACACCCGCCGACTTCTCCCCGACTTCTCCCGACTTCTCCCCGACTTCTGCCCGACCTGATCGGGTCGTGACGCCCTTAACCGAACGCCGCTCGTCCTCGAATTTGGCGTTGGAGATGAAGGCGACGCCGTCGACCTCGAAGCGGATCAGCTTGCCGCGTTCGATCAGCCTATTGAGGATCGGATTGAGCTTTTGCACCGCGCAGCCGCAGTGCCGCGCGATGTACTGGCGCTCGTCTTCCAACGGCCGCCATGTCAGGTAAAGCAGGTCGATCACGGTGTTGTAGACACCGCGCTCCTCCAGGGTCATCGAGACCATGCCGGCCAACGCCGCGCCAGGATCGCGCCGATAGAAGTTTTCCCGCTTCACGCCGCCCCCCGAGCCTGCGCGTGGCGCAGATCTAGGAGGCGACGGCGGGCCAGGCGCACCGTCAGCACCTCGCCGCGGGGGGGCAGCGGTTCGGGCCGGCCGCGCCCCCCCCCCCCCCAACGCCCCGCGTCGCCGCTTGGG
>JAYRLX010000198.1:0-6980 GCA_041905125.1 Caulobacter sp.
CGCCCTCTCGTATCCTCAGGTCGTCTCGATCGGAATGTGCGGCCTTGTGTTGGGATAGATCAGCTCAACGGGCGGCTCGTCGAGTCCCGGCTTCTTCATGCCATAGGCGTTGACCGGCTGAGACCGGTTGATCCAGGCGGTGTAGTGGATGTGGTCCGAACGCGGATCGTCCGTATTGGGGTGCAGCAGGATCGTCAGCCCAAGGCTGTTGAGCTGCAGCCACGGCAGGATCACGTGGACCAGGTCGTTGGTGAAGCCGAAGTAGAATGACGGCGTGACGTGCGGTCCGCGGGGCCCCTGGTTCCAGTCACCCAGCTCCACCTCGAAACGCTCGGCCACCCAGCGGCGCAGCAGCGCGGCCTTCTCATAGCTGTCTTCATCGAAGTAGACGTGCGCGTGATAGCTCTTGATGTCGGTATAGGCGCGCGGCTTGGTCGGAAGCGGCGTCTCGCCTGGCCGGACAGACGCGGGCTGCGGCGTCGGCTGCGAAGAGGTTTCGTAACCCCACGGGCTCTTGCCGCCGATTGGAGCGCGCGGCTGCTTCGCTGGCGGCGGGATTTTCGCCTCGCTCTCGGCCTGCGCGGGCGTCGCTGCTCCAGCCGATAGCGCCGCGACGGTGAGGCCTCCGCCAAGCAACAGCCCGCGCCTCGGGACGTCTGCGTCTAGCGACGCGGTTAGGCTTGTAGACTTGGGCATGAACGCGACTCCAGCGAATGATGACAAGGCTCACTCAAGCGCTCCGAGTGCCGCGACCTCAAACTAGATTGACTTAGTAGGAATATAGCTCAGCTATCGGCGAACGAGGCGTCACGTCATGCCTCAAAGCTATTCGCGCATTTTGGAGTCTAGTCGCGCGATTTTGGAGTCAGTCGCTCGATATTGAGTCAGGCCCGGCTCCGGCGGCTCCTGGGAGTCCCGGTCGCGACTTAAAGAGTCAGTGACAGCTGACAGCTGCGATCGACGGTTGACGCAGATCAAAACTCTCACCCCGTTCTTGCGACAAGCTTCGGTCGTCCTTGAGAGGATGCCGTCATGTTCGCACATGCCATCGCCGCCATCCTTTTCGCCGGCGCCCAAGCCCTCCCGTCGGCGCCGTCGATCGCGCCCCTGGATGTCGAGACACGGTTGAATGGTGTTGAGGTCGCATGCACGGGCATTGGCCTGGAAGCGCGCTCGGACCCTCGTTGGGGCGGCTACGGCGTGCGGGTTGAACTCTCCAACTCGCGTAACGAATACCTAACGGGCGGCACGGTCACGCTTCGGGACGCCACGGGCGCCGCCGTGTTCAGCGCCCAGTGCGATGCGCCATGGCTTCTGTTGCGGCTGTCGCCAGGTCGGTACTCCGTCGAAGCGACCATGCCGGGCGCCGCCCCTCGCTCTTCCGCGTTCATCGCCCCGCGCACAGGACAACTTAGGGTGGTGCTTCAGTTCAAGGATTTGTAGTCCGTCCACCCGGCGTCACCTCACCGACCAGGCTCACCTAGCCCTGCCCGCGAGGCGACCGCCGTCCAGCCGCCGCAGACCAAAGCCGTCAGCAAGGCGACAATCAGGAGCAGCGGGTCCGGACGGGCCACCTTGAAGACGGCGGCCAGCGGCGGAACGCTGACGATCATCGCCAGAAGCGCGACGATCGCGCTGGCTATGAACCAGAAGACGCGCCGATGCGGCGCGAACAGCCTGCCCGAGGCTGTGGCGTCGGCGAGGGCCAGGATCAGATTGGCCAGGACAAGCGTTCCGAAGGCCGCGCCTCGGGCCTGCGCCTCGGTGCGCCCGTGCAGCGCCCAGACATAGACGCCGAGCGTTCCCAGCAACACGCCCAAGCCTTGAAGCAAGGCCCACCCGATCTGCGCCGGGCCGAACAGCGGCTCGCTGCGACGGCGGGGCGGTTGCTTCATCGCCTGGGCGTCGCTTGGCTCGGCCTCGAAGACCAGTGCGCAGATCGGGTCGATGGCCAGCTCCATCAGGACGACATGCATGGGGAGCAATAGCGGCGGCAGGCCCAGCACGATCGGCGCCAGCGCCAGCCCCGCGATCGGCACGTGGATGGCGGTCACATAGGTGAGCGCGCGCCGAAGATTGGTGAAGATTCGCCGTCCCAGCCGCACCCCGCCGACGATGGAGGCGAAGCTGTCGTCCAGCAGCACAAGGTCAGCGGCCTCGCGCGCGACGTCCGTCCCCTTCTTGCCCATGGCGACGCCGATGTGAGCGGCCTCAAGCGCCGGGGCGTCGTTCACGCCGTCTCCGGTCATGGCGACGACCTCGCCGTCGGCCTTCAGCGCCTCGACCAGACGCAGCTTCTGGGCCGGCGCCACCCGGGCGAACACCCGGACGCTGCGCAAACGCTCACAGAGCGTCGCGAAGGGCAGGTCGGCGATCTCGGACCCGAGCAGGACGCCCGCCGAGACGTCCAGCCCCGCCGCTCTGGCCGTCGCAAGGGCCGTCGCCGGGTGATCGCCGGTGATCATGATGACAGCCACGCCGGCGGCCCGCGCCTCGGCCAGAGCCGCCGGGACTTCCCGACGCAAAGGATCGACGAAGCCGATCAGGCCCGCGAACGCGAAGACCTCGGCCCTGGGATCTTCGGCGAAATCGCCGTCGACGCGAGCCGAAGCGACGCCCAGCACCCGCAGGCCCTGCCGCGCGAAGTCCTCGACCACGGCGTGAAGCCTGGCGATTTCGGCCGGGGCAAGCCGGCACAGGTCGAAGATCGCCTCGGGCGCGCCCTTCGCCGCGGCGATCCGTTGCCTGCCGACGCCGCGCCAGACCTGAACAACGGCCAGCAGATCGGGACGCAGGGGCCAGGCTCGTTCAGGTTCGACGCCCGCGAATTGTCCGTCCGCGACAGCGCTGGCCGAGAGATGACGGACGGCCCGGTCCATCGGATCGATCGGGCGCACGGCCGACGCCTGGGCCGCGAGTTCCAGCAACGCGCCGGCGGAGCCGTCGATGGACGTGCCCTCCTCCACGAGCCGATCGTCGACTTCCGTCCACAGGCGGGCGACCCGCATCTGGTTCTCGGTCAGGGTGCCGGTCTTGTCGACGCAGAGCACGGTGGCTCCGCCAAGGGTTTCGATCACCGCGCTTCGGCGGGTCAGCACCTGATGGGTGGCCAGGCGCCAAGCCCCGAGCGCCAGAAAGACGGCCAGCACCATGGGAAACTCTTCTGGGATCAGCGAGATCGCCACGGTGATCCCCGCCAGGACGCCGCCGATCCAGTCGTGGCGTAGCCAGCCGTAGGCCGCGACGACCAGGACGCAGAACCCTATGGCCATCGCCCCGAGCCATCCGACGAGTCGTCCGGCCGTCTTCTGCAAGGGCGTAGGCTGATGCTCGATGGCCGCCAGCGAGGTCCCGATCTGGCCGAGCGCCGAGCGCGGTCCCGTGCGGGTGATCCGCGCAACGCCCTGCCCGCGAACCACAAGCGTGCCAGCGAACAGATCCGGCGCGCCCTCCACGCCGGGCGTAGGATTGTCCTGGGCCTCGCCGCTCGCCGCCGGCGGCTTGGTCACCGGAGCCGACTCGCCGGTAAGGGCGGATTCATCGACGGCCAGAACCTCGCCGGCGACCAGGCGGGCGTCAGCCGGCAGGCGCTCGCCCTCCCCGATCAGCAGCAGATCGTCGGGAACCAGATCGCGAGCCGGTATCTGACGCTCCTCGCCGCCTCGCAGCACCCGGGCCAAGGGCTGGGACAGATCGCGCAAGGCCTTCAGCGCATGCTCGCTGCGGGTCTCCTGCATGACAACCAGACCGACCGAGGCCAGGGCTCCGGCGGTGAGGAAGAGCCCCTCGCCCAGGTCGCCGAGCGCGAGGTAAAGGACCGCCGCTCCCACCAGCAGCAGGAACATAGGCTCGCGCAGCGTCTCGCCGATGATGCGAAGAACGCCGCGCTGGCGGGCGCGCGGGAGCTCGTTGGGACCGACCGCGGCGAGGCGCGCGGCCGCGGCCTCTTCGTCCAGGCCGCTCAACACCTCAACCGTCATGGCGCGAAATCCCCGAGCGATAGGAGCTCATGCGCCAGGAACAGCGGAACCTTGGGGTTATGCAACATGTGTTGTGTGCGCCATGTCCAGAACGAACTCACGCGCCCATCCCGCCTTCACGCCGGAGGTTGCGAACTTGGGTGATAGGACTGCGGGTGTCGCGCTGGGATCAGCCCGCGCCCAGCGCCCGGTAGAGATCGATCGAGGCCTCCAGCGCGGCCGAACGGGCGACGACGCCCTGGTCCTTGGCCTCCCACAGCCGCTGGTCGGCGCGCAGCACCGGGTCCAGAGCGAGCTCGCCCACGGCGTGGGCGCGATCAGCGGCGCGGCGCACCTTGGCGATCTCGGCGATCACGGCCTCAACCTGGCGGGCCCGCTCGGCCCCTGCCCGCACCGCGGCCAGGGCGGCGTCGATCTCGGCCGCCGCCTTCTCGGTCGTGGCGCGATAGACAGCCAGCGCCTCGGCCTCGCGGCCCATGGGCGCGCCCCGGGCGGCGGCCCGCCCGCCCCCCGCCAGCCCCCCCCCCCCCCCCCCCCCGCCGCCGAGCCAAAGCTTGGCGTCGGGGTCGAACAGCCGGGCCGCGTCCGTGCTGGAGAAGCCGACCAGGCCGCCCAGGCTCACGGACGGATAGTATGCGGCCATCGCGACCCGCACGCCGGCGTGGCTGGCGGCGACCGCGTGCTCGGCCGCCGCCACGTCAGGCCGTCGCGCCACGGCGGCGGCCGGGGCGTCCAGGATCGCCGCGGGCAAGGTCTCCGGCAGTCCTTCAGGCGCAGCGAGCAGCGCCCGGCTCTGGCCCAGCGACGCGCCCTGCAGCAGATCCAGCGCGTCGGCGGCCTTGACCAGGCCCGCCTCCAGGGGCGGTCGGGCCGAACGAAGCGCGGCCAGTTCGGCCCGGGAGGCGTTGACCTCGACCCTCGCCCCCTCGCCTACCGCGGCTCGACGCTCGGCCAAGGTCAGCGCGCGCTCGGCCAGGACGGTTCGCGTGTCGAGGATCGCCGATCGCCCCTGCAGGGCGCGCAGCAGGACATAGGCCCGGGCGGTTTCGGCGGCGATCGCCACCCTCATGGCCCGCGCCTTCTCTTCCTCCAGCTCGACCTGAGCCGTCCGCGCCTCGCGCGCCTGGCGGATCTGGCCGAACAGGTCGGCTTCCCAACCGACGGCCAGGACGCTGGTGTAGAGATCGGTCTCGCGGCTCAGGCGGAAGCCCTCGAGGAGACGCCCCTCGGGGCTGGAGGCGCTGTCCTCGCCACGGCCCGCGACGCCGGACACTTGGCCGATCGGCAGCGACAGGGCTCTTATGGCGTCGAGCCCCGCGCGAGCCTGCTCGATCCGGGCGGCGGCCACGCGGAGATCGGCGTTGTTGGTCAGGGCCGCGTCGACACAGGCGGTCAGGGAGGGGTCGCCCAGGCCACGCCACCAGGCCGCGAGCGTCCCCGCGCCGGACGAAGGCGCCGCGTCCTGGCTGGGAAAGCGGCCAGGCAGTTCAGGTTGCGGCGCAACATAGGGCTTCCCCACCGAGCAGCCGGCCAGGGCCGCGCCACAGGCGCTCACGGCGATCGCAGATCCCCGCCCCAGAAAGGCTCGCCGCGAAATCATTCATCTTCTCCCTGGCCACGGAGACCGAAAACTATGTCGGCTGTTCGGTGTCTGTCGTGCGCTCGATCAAATTATGCTGCACTGCAACGTCGTAATATGCGTCACTCTCGTGCGGATCACAGGCGCGGCCAAGGCAAACATGACGAAGCGGCTACCAGCTTTCCTTCTCGTCCTCGCCATCCTGGGCGCGGCCGGCGGATATTGGATCTGGCGCGGCGCCCAAGACGCCGGTCCGCCCGAGGGTTTCGTCCATGCGAATGGCCGGGTGGAGCTGCAGCGCTTCGTCGTTTCGGCCAAGATGGCGGGACGGTTGCTCACGGTCGCGCCGCGCGAAGGCGACCTCGTCGAGGCCGGCGCCGTGGTGGCGACCCAGGAAACCGAGCAGCTGGACGCCAAGTCGCAGGCCGCCATCGCCAACGCCGCCGCGGCCCGCGAGGCCGAGTCCCGCGCGGCGGCGGAGGTGCGCGCTCGTCGCGCCGCCGTCGCCCTGGCCCAGGTCGAGACGCGGCGCGCCGATCAATTGGTGGGCGACGAGGCCGTCTCGCCCGCCGACGCCGACCGTCGCCGCACCCAGCGCGACGCCGCCCTCGCCGCCCTGACCGGAGCGCAGGCCGCCCAGGCCCAGGCCGCCGCCATGGTCCAGGCCGCCGAGGCCCAGCTCAGCGAGATCCGCTCGGCCATCGGCGACGCCCGCCTGCGCGCGCCGGCGGCTGGCCGGGTCGAATATCGGCTGCTGGAGCCCGGAGAGATGGTCGGCCCCGGCTCGCGGGTGCTGACCCTGCTGGACCCGCTCGACGCCTATATGACCGTGTTCATCCCGACCCGGGAGGTGGCCCAGCTGCGCATCGGCGCCGAGGCGCGGCTGAAGCTGGACGCCGCCAGCCCGTTGGTCGCGCCGGCCCGCGTAGCCTTCATCGCCGCCGACGCCCAGTTCACCCCGCGCACGGTCGAGACGGCTTCCGAGCGCGATAAGCTGATGTACCGCGTGAAGCTGGCCATCGACCGCGACTGGCTGGCCGCTCACCGCGACGGCGTCCACGGCGGCCTGACCGGCGAGGCCTATGTCCGGCGCGACGCCAAAGCCCCTTGGCCCGCCGATCTGAGGCTGAGCGATGGCCGCTGAAGCGCTGGTCGAGGTCAGCGGGCTCACGCACCGCTACGGCAAGCGCCTGGCCTTGCGCGAGGTGTCGCTGACCATACCGGCCGGCTCAACCACAGCCGTGGTCGGTCCCGACGGGGTCGGCAAGTCGGCCCTGCTGTCGCTGATCGCCGGCGCGCGCCGGATGCAGACCGGCGAGGTGCGGGTGTTCGGCGCCGACATGCGGCGCGGACGCCAGCGCGCCAAGGCCTTCGAGCGCATCGCCTTCATGCCCCAGGGCCTGGGCAAGAACCTCTATCCG
>JAYRLX010000199.1:0-6947 GCA_041905125.1 Caulobacter sp.
ATCTGGCCGACCACGTCATGCACCACGAGCAATGGCTGCGGGCCCGCGACACGCTCCTGCCGCTGGCCAAGCAGCGGGCGGAGCTGGAGACCGCCGCCTATGGCGCGGGCTCGGCCGGCCTAGCCGATGTGCTGGTCGCCTTTTCCGGCCTGGCCGACGCCCAGCTCACCACCCTCGATCGCGAAGCCGCCGTCGCCGTCGACGCCGCCCGCCTGACCCTGACCTACGGAAGCGACGACCAATGAACTCATCCCCCTCGATGAAGGTGCTGCTCGGCGCCGGCGCCGCCCTGGTCGTGCTGGCCGGAGCCGGCGGCTACGGCCTGGCCCGCCTGACCGCCAAACCGGCGATGTCGGAGGCCCCGGCCGACAGCCGCAAGGCGCTCTACTGGTACGACCCGATGGTCCCGGCACAGCACTTCGACAAGCCGGGCAAGTCGCCATTCATGGACATGCAACTGGTCCCCAAATATGCCGGCGAGGCCGAGACGAGCGGCCAGGCGGCGGGCGTCCGCATCGACCCGTCGGCCGCCCAGAACCTCGGCTTCCGACTGGCGACCGTGGAGGAAGGCGCGCTGACGAGCGGCCTGACCGCCACCGGAATCATCGATTTCAACCAGCGCGACATCGCCGTGGTTCAGGCCAGGACCGGCGGCTTCGTGCAGCGGGTCTACGGCCGCGCCCCCGGCGACGTGATCGCCGCCGGCGCGCCGCTGGCCGACTTGCTGGTCCCCGAATGGGGCGGCGCCCAGGCCGAATACCTGGCCGTCCGGCGCACGGGCGACGCGGCTCTGACCGCCGCCGCTCGCCAACGCCTGCGGCTGCTCGGCATGCCCGACGGCGTGGTCGCCGGTCTCGACCAGGACGGCCGGCCGCGCACCACGATCACCATCACCGCGCCGCTGGGCGGAGTGATCGCCAAGCTCGAGGTGCGGGCCGGCATGACGGTGGCGATGGGCCAGACCTTGGCCGAGATCAACGGCCTGTCGAAGGTCTGGGTCACGGCCGCCGTGCCCGAGGCGCAGGCCGGCCAGTTGCGGCCAGGCCAAGGCGTCGGCGTCACCCTGGCGGCCTATCCGGGCGAGACCCTGCGCGGGGGGGTTCAGGCCGTCCTGCCCCAGGCCCAGGGCGACAGCCGCACCTTGCAAGCGCGGATCGAACTGCCCAACCGCGACGGCCGGCTCAAGCCCGGTCTGTTCGCCACCATCGCCTTCGACGCGGCCACGCAGACCGCCCTGCTGGTCCCGTCCGAGGCGGTGATCCGCACCGGCGCACGCAACGTGGTGATGCTAGCCGCGGACGACGGCCGCTATCAGGCCGTCGAGGTCCGCACGGGCCGCGAGGCCGGCGGCCGGACCGAGATCCTGGCGGGCCTGTCTTCGGGCCAGAAGGTCATCGCTTCAGGCCAGTTCTTGGTCGACTCCGAGGCCAGCCTGGCCGGCCTGCAGGTCCGGCCGCTTCCGGTGTCGGGCCCACAAACACTCCCAAGCGGCATGACCATGGCCAAGCCCATAGCGCCGGCCAGGCCGGCCCTGGCCGAAGCTGCCGGCCGCGTCGAGCAGGTGACCAAGGACGGCGTCACCCTGTCCCACGGCCCAGTGCCGACGATCGGCTGGCCGGCCATGACCATGAGCTTCCGCGCCGATCCGATGCTGCTGAGGGGCCTGAAGGTCGGCGACCAGGTCCGCTTCGCCTTCGATCCGCCGCCCGCCGAGCCGACCGTTCGGCGCATCGCCAAGATCGGCGGTGGCGCATGATCGCCGCCCTGATCCGCTGGTCAGTGGCCAACCGCTTCTTCGTATTGCTAGGCGCTCTGGCCCTGATAGTGGCCGGGAGCCTGGCCGTGCGCTCGACCTCGATCGATGCCTTGCCCGACCTTTCGGACACCCAGGTGATCATCCGCACCAGCTATCCGGGCCAGGCCCCGCAGCTGGTCGAGAACCAGGTCACCTATCCGCTGGCCACCACCATGCTGTCGGTCCCCGGCGCCAAGACCGTGCGTGGCTACTCGTTCTTCGGCGACAGCTTCGTGTATGTGATCTTCGACGACAAAACCGACCTCTACTGGGCCCGCTCGCGGGTGCTGGAATATCTCAATCAGGTCCAGGCCCGCCTGCCCGAAAGCGCCCGGCCGGCCCTGGGGCCCGACGCCACCGGGGTCGGCTGGGTCTACGAATATGCCCTGGTCGACAAGACGGGCGGCCATGACCTCAGCCAGCTTCGAAGTCTTCAGGACTGGTTCCTGCGCTATGAGCTCAAGACCCTGCCGGGCGTGGCCGAGGTTTCGGCGATCGGCGGCATGGTCCGTCAGTACCAGGTCGTGCTCGACCCACAGAAGCTGGCCAGCTTCGGTGTCACCCACCAGCAGGTGGTCGCCGCGCTGAAGGGCGCCAATGCCGAGACCGGCGGCTCGGTGCTGGAGCTGGGCGAGGCCGAGTACATGGTCCGCGCCACCGGCTATCTGAAGACCCTTGAGGACTTCCAGGCCGTGCCGCTGAGGACGGCGGCCGGCGGAGTGCCGGTGCGCCTGGGCGATGTGGCCACGATCCAGGTCGGCCCGGAGATGCGGCGCGGCATCGCCGAACTCAATGGCCAGGGCGAAGTGGCCGGCGGCGTGGTGATCCTGCGCTCGGGCGAGAACGCTCGAACAACGATCGCGGCGGTGAAGGCCAAGCTGGCCGAGCTGAAGAACAGCCTGCCGCCCGGCGTCGAGGTGGTGACCACCTACGACCGCTCGGGCCTGATCGACCGCGCCGTCCATAACCTGACCGGCAAGCTCCTGGAGGAGTTCCTGGTCGTGGCCCTGGTCTGCGCCCTGTTCCTGGGTCACCTGCGCTCGGCTCTGGTGGCGATCCTCTCGCTGCCGCTGGGTGTTCTGGCCGCCTTCCTGGTGATGAAGAGCCAGGGCGTGGACGCCAACATCATGTCGCTGGGCGGCATCGCCATCGCCATCGGGGCCATGGTCGACGCGGCCGTGGTGATGATCGAGAACGCCCACAAGAAGCTGGAGCGCTGGGCTCACGAGCATCCGGGCGAGACCCTGGCCGGCGAAGCCCGCTGGACGGTGATCACCGAGGCCGCCGCCGAGGTGGGTCCCGCCCTGTTCTTCAGCCTCCTGATCATCACCCTGTCGTTCATCCCGGTCTTCACCCTGCAGGCGCAGGAAGGCCGCCTCTTCCGCCCCCTGGCCTTCACCAAGACCTACGCCATGGCGGCGGCGGCCATCCTGTCGGTGACCCTGATCCCGGTGCTGATGGGCTATCTGATCCGCGGCCGCATCCCCGACGAGGCGGCCAATCCTATCAATCGCGTGCTGACGGCGGCCTATCGCCCGCTGCTGGACCGGGTCATGCGCCGCCCCAAAACCACGCTCATCGTCGCGCTGCTCGCCTTCGCCACCACGGCCTGGCCGCTGGCCCATCTGGGCGGCGAGTTCATGCCCAACATGGACGAGGGCGACCTGCTCTACATGCCCTCCGCTTTGCCAGGACTATCGGCGGCCAAGGCCGGCCAGCTGCTTCAGCAGACCGACCGGATGATCAAGACCGTGCCGGAAGTCGAGAGCGTGTTCGGCAAGGCCGGCCGGGCCGAGAGCGCCACTGACCCCGCGCCGCTGGAGATGTTCGAGACCACCATCCGCTTCAAACCGCGCGACCAGTGGCGGCCAGGCATGACCCCCGACAAGCTGGTCGCCGAGCTCGACCAGCGCGTCCGTGTGCCCGGCTTGACCAATGTCTGGGTGCCGCCGATCCGCAACCGCATCGACATGCTGGCCACCGGCATCAAGAGCCCGATCGGGGTCAAGGTTTCGGGCGCCAACCTCGCCGAACTCGACCGCATCGCCCGCGAGGTCGAGGGCGTGGCCAAGGGCGTGCCGGGCGTCAGCTCGGCCCTGGCCGAACGTCTGACCGGCGGACGCTATGTCGATGTCCGCATCGATCGCGCCGCCGCCGCGCGGTTCGGGCTCAACATCGACGACGTCCAGTCGATCGTCTCAGGGGCGATCGGCGGCGAGACCATCGGCCAGACGGTCGAGGGCCTGGCCCGCTATCCGATCAGCGTCCGCTATCCGCGCGAGCTGAGAGACAGCCTTGAGGGCCTGCGGGCCTTGCCGATCCTCACCCCTGGCGGCGCGCAGATCACTTTGGGCACGGTGGCGCAGGTGCAGATCGCCGACGGGCCGCCGATGCTCAAGAGCGAGAACGGCCGGCCGACCACCTGGGTCTATGTCGACGTGCGGGGCCGCGATCTGGCCTCGGTGGTCGGCGATCTTCGCCAGGCCGTGAGCCAGAAGGTGCGGCTCTCGCCCGGCGTCAGCCTCTCCTATTCGGGGCAGTTCGAATATCTGCAGCGGGCCGCCGACCGGCTCAAGATCGTCGTGCCGGCCACCCTGCTGATCATCTTCGTCCTGCTCTACGTGATCTTCCGCCGCTTCGACGAGGCGGGGCTGATCATGGCCACCCTGCCCTTCGCCCTGACCGGCGGCATCTGGACGCTATATCTCGCGGGCTTCCACCAGTCGGTGGCCACCGGCGTCGGCTTCATCGCCCTGGCCGGGGTCTCGGCCGAGTTCGGGGTGGTGATGCTGATCTATCTCAAGCACGCCATGGAGGCCTTGGGTTCGGACCCCACGCCCGACCAAGTCGAGGCCGCCGTGCGCGAAGGCGCCCTGCTGCGGGTGCGGCCCAAGGCCATGACCGTGGCGGTGATCCTGGCCGGCCTGGCGCCGATCCTCTGGGGCCACGGCGCCGGCTCCGAAGTGATGAGCCGCATCGCCGCCCCGATGATCGGCGGCATGCTCACCGCGCCCTTGCTGTCGATGTTCGTGATCCCGGCCGGCTATCTGCTGCTGCGCCGCCGGCAGGCCCGAACCGCCCCCTTCGCTTCCACCCAGCCTAAGGAGATTAGCTGATGAAGACCCTATCCCTGACCCTCGCCGCCCTGCTGGCGACGACCAGCCTGGCCGCCTGCAGCCGCAAGACCGAGGCGCCGGCCGCCCCCGCCGCGCCAGCGCCCGCCCCGGCGACAAGCAACGCCATGGCCGGGATGGACATGGCGCCGGCCGACAAGATGGCCAAGGGGGTCGGCGTTGTGAAGGCGATCGACAAGGCCGCCGGCACGATCACCCTCGACCATCAGGCCATTCCCGAGGCCGGCTGGCCGGCGATGACCATGGGCTTCAAGATCGCGCCGGCCCTGCTGGACGGGATCGCGGTCGGCGACAAGGTCGCCTTCGACCTGAAACTCCACGACGGCGCGGGCGAAGTGACGGCGATCCACAAGTCCTAGACTTGGCCGGCGGAGGTGTTGACCGTTTTGGCCAACATCTCAGCTAGCGGAGGTTCGCCACGCTAGGGTCGCGCGGCGGCCTCGGATTGCTCTCGCCTGGCCGCAGTCCAGACTGCGCGCGCCGCGTCGATGTTCATGGCCGCGATGCCAAGACCGACGACAACATCGGGCCAGAGCGATCGGGTCCACAGGGTCATGCCGCCGGCCGCGATGATCGCCACACTGGCCAGCACGTCGTGGGCGCCGAAAGGAAGGCGGCCTTGGCCAGGCTCCCGCCATGGCTTTTGAACCGCGCCAGCAAGAAGGCGCAGGTCAGGTTGACAACCAAGGCGCCGAGGCCCGTGAGCGCGAGCTTCACCGGGTCAGGCGCGGCAGGCGCGCCAAGCTTGCTCCACAGCGCCCAGAGGAAGGCGAGCGCGGGCGCCAGGAGAACACACGCCAGCGCCATGCCCACCCGCGCCCGATGCGTTGCGCTCCAGGCCAGGGCCATGAAGATCAGGAAATTGACCGCCGCGTCCTCGAAGAAGTCTGCGCTATCGGCCAGCAAGGACACCGATCCGATATGCAGGGCCACGGCGAACTCGACCAGGAAGTAGGCCAAGTTCAGCATCGCGGCCCATTGGACGGCGTCGAAAATGTTGATCGTTCATCAAAGGCCCCTGGTGTTCGTCTGAGCGAACGCCACGCATGTTAGCGCACCGCCGCCGCGCCTTTCCCTGTCAGACTCGATCGGCGGATTCCTGGGCGCGGAGCCCGCCCTCGCCCGTCGAACTGGAGCGGGCGGGCTTCCGTCAAAGTTCGTTCGCAAAATCTAAGTTGACGGTAGCAACCATGGACGTGGCTTATGCGGCGCGCTAGAGCCGATAGGCTGGATAGTTCAGCGGCCTAAGCTTTCCGCAGTGTCTGCCTGCCCGCAGGACTATCACTGTCGACTGGGTTCTACGTTTCGCGAATTCTGCTGGAGCAATATTGCCTAGCCTTCGCCGATCATGCCGCCGTCGGCCCGCGTCTCAGTCTCGCTCTCGACGCCCTCGACGCTGGCCGCGCCCGCCTCACCCTCGCCGATCATTCCGCCGGGCTTGTCAACAACGGGAGGCGTGGCCTTGGGATCGCCGGGCGATGCGTCAGTAGGCGCGACCGGCTTGGCGCCTGCCGGCGCGGCGAGATCGTTGGATGGTGCTGCGGGGTTCATGAATGTGCTCCTTAGGCAAGGAAGGCCTCAACGCAGTCCAATGTTCCCCCGCCGTCCATCCACATTCATCCGCCGTGATGGCGGTGGCCGCCGTAGCCGACGACTTGGACTTTCTCCAAGGTCACGAGACCGATCTCGACGGACAGCTCAAGAGCTTCCACGAAGGCCTTCAGCTTGGACTGAACATCGACCAACTCGACGATGAGGTGCTGATCCGGCGCCAAGTCCCTCGCGTGAGCGCCATGGACGATCGCGGTGTCACCGTAGGCCTGCATGACCCGCAAAACCGCAGCGCTCGCGATCTTCATCTGGCGCGCTCTCGTGAGCAGCACGTCGTCGTAGGCTTGGCCTTGAAATGTGAGCGCAGCGTCGAAATAGATCCGCAGCAGGTGCTGGCCGTCGTTAGTCATTTGAATGAGCCTTGTCGTTGTGAGGCTGTCGCGGTGAGCAACCCTTAAATCCGGGTC
>JAYRLX010000200.1:0-6922 GCA_041905125.1 Caulobacter sp.
GATCCGCCGGAGCCCACGCCGGCGCCGGCTCCCACGTCCCGTCACTCGTCCTTCGACCAGGTGGCGCGCCCCGCCGCGCCGCGCCCGCGCTCGACCGAGCCGGACATGTTCGACGATCCGCCCTGGGACGACGACGAGGACCTGCCCGCGCCGCCTCCGCCGCCGGAGCCAAGCTACAAGCCGGTCTCCAAGGCCCGCCGCGAGACGCACAGCGACCAGGACGAACTGCCGTTCGACCTGGACGACTGATCCTCAGCGGCCGGTCTCCACTGCGATCCACGCCGCGGTGGCGAGCAATGCGACCGCGAACAGCCGTCGCGCCAGCACGCTGGCGCCGACCACCGCGAACCGCCGTGCGAGCCCGTCCGACGACAGGACGATCGTTCCATGGACGAGGATGCTCACCACGATGTGCGCGCAACCCAGGATCAGGGCCTGGGCCAGGGGCGAGGCGTGGCCGGGCTGGACGAAGCCCGGCAACAGGGTGACGTAGAACAACGCCGCCTTGGGGTTCAGCAGGTTGGCCAGCATCCCCTTCCTGAAATGCGCCCAATCGCTCCAACCGTCCCGAAGCGTCTCGGCCTTCTCCCCGCCCCGCCAGGCGTCGACCGCCAGCCAGGCGACATAGGCGACGCCGGCCCAGGGCATAGAGGGAGCGGTTGACCCGCAGGATCTCGGTCAGGCCGATGACCGACGCCAGCATGTAGACCAGCAGCCCGCAGGTGATCCCCGCGACCGTGACCAGGCCCGCGCGCCGTCCCTCCACCGCCGACAGCCCGGCCAGATAGCCCATGTTGGGACCAGGGGTCAGCTCGATCAGGATCACCGCCGCCAGGAAGGGCGCCAGGGTGGACGGATCGATCGGCCAGGCGTCGTGCGGCAAGATCGTCTCCACTGCGTCCGCGGACGGCGCGTCTTCAGCCTTCTACCGCCTGCTCGACCGCCAGCGCCAGATCGAGCGCCCGAGCGGCTTCGGCGCCAGTCACGACGGGACGCGGCGCCTCGCCGCGCACGGCGGAGAGGAAGCCGGCGACCGACAGGCCCAGCGGGTCCTTGCCGGCCGGGGTCTCGGTGAAGTTCTCGATCAGCGGGTACGGCGTGGTGTTGCGGAAGGCCCGCGTCAGGAAGTCGATCTCGACCTCGCCCGACGGATAGACGACCTTCATGGTCCGCTCGCGGGCCTCGGCGACGCGCGAGCTGTCGAACACGGCGGTGAAGCCGTTGTCGAAGGTCGCCTCGGTCTTCACCCAGTCCAGAGAGGTCGAGCGCGTAATCGCCCCCTCGCCTTCCACCGCCACGGGCTCGCCGTCGCAGAGCGCCAGGGCCAGGTCGATGTCGTGGATCATCAGGTCCAGCACCACCGACACGTCGAGGTTTCGGTCCGACGGCGTGCCGCGACGCACCGCTTCCCGCCGCAGCGGCGGCTCGGGAATGTCCAGCAGGCCCATGGCCTGGAACACGACCCGCTCCTGGTGGCCGCAGGCCAGCGGCACGCCGGCCTTGGCGGCGGCGGCGACCATCTTGTCGGCGTCCTCGGGCGTCACGGCCAGGGGCTTCTCGGAATAGACCGGCTTCCCCGCCTTCAGCGCAGCCAACGCCGCTCTGGCGTGGTGCACGGCCGGCGTGGCCACGGTGACAACGTCGACGGCGGCCAGGAACGCGTCCATGTCGTCGAAGGCCTTGGCGCCCAACGGCCCGGCCAGCGCTTGCGCCCGCGCCAGGTCGATGTCGAACACGGCCGCCAGCGTCACGTCCGGCAGTTCCGCGTACTTCTTGGCGTGATAGCCGCCGAACACCCCGGCGCCGACGACGCCCGCTTTCAGAGTCTGGGTCATAGCGCGCTGTCTACTCCGCTTCGCGACCGCATAGAAGCACTGGAGCCTTCCCTAAGGACGCGATAAACATCCGTTTAAATTCACAACACTTGGCTCGGCCAAGGGAGGAAGATCATGACCACGTCGCGCGAAATCCGCCTGAAGAGCCGTCCCGTCGGCCTGCCCAAGGCCTCGGACTTCGAACTGGCCACCGTCGACCTGCCCGCGCCGGGCCCCGACGAGATCCAGGTCCGGAACCTGTGGATGTCGGTCGACCCCTACATGCGCGGCCGCATGTACGACCGTCCCAGCTATGTGCCGCCGTTCCAGCTTGGCCACGCCCTGCAGGGCGGCGCGATCGGCGAGGTCGTCGCGTCCAACGATCCGGACTTCAAGCCGGGCGACATCGTCAACTCGATGTTCGGCTGGCGCGAGGCCTATAACGCGTCGCCCAAGGCGCTCGCCGCCGGCGGCCTCGGCGCCATCACCAAGATCGAGACCCACGGCATTCCGCCCCAGGCCTTCCTGGGCGTGGTCGGCATGCCCGGCCTGACCGCCTATGTCGGCCTGCTGCGCATCGCGGCGCTGAAGGAAGGCGACGTCGTCTTCGTGTCGGCCGCGGCCGGCGCCGTCGGCTCGGTCGTCTGCCAGATCGCCAAGCTGAAGGGCCATACCGTCATCGGCTCGGCCGGCGGTCCGGAAAAGGTCGCATTCCTGAAGTCGATCGGCGTCGATCACGTCATCGACTACAAGGCCACGCCCGACGTGGTGGCCGAACTGGCCAAGGTCGCCCCCAAGGGCATCGACGTCTATTTCGAGAACGTCGGTGGCGTGCACCTGGAGGCGGCGATCAACTCGGCCCGCCCCTTCGCGCGCTTCGCCCTGTGCGGAATGATCTCGCAGTACAATGAGACCGGTAAGCCCGAGGGCCCGTCCAACATCATCCTGGCCGTCGGCAAGAGCCTGCGCCTGGAAGGCTTCATCGTCTCCAACCACGCCGACATGTTCCCGCAGTTCGCCAAGGACATGGCCGAGTGGATCAAGGCCGGGAAGATCACCTGGAAGGAGACCGTCGAGGAAGGCGTGGAGCGCGCGCCGGACGCCTTCCTGAAGCTGTTCTCGGGCGAGAACCTCGGCAAGATGCTGGTGAAGCTGAGCTAGGGCCTTAGTCGCGGGGCTCGAGCTTCGACACCTCGAGCCCTGTTGGCGCCTTCTTGAACTGGAACTTGACCCGCGCGCCGGGGGTGATCGGCGCCTCGGCCAGCACGTCCGCATAGACCTTGAACTGGTCGCGGCCAGGCTTCAGTCCCGCCGCGCTCGCGCCGTCGTGATCGAGCGTGAGAATCTGACCATCCAGGCTGGCGATAACGCCCTGGGCGTCGTAGGCCGGCAGCGCTTCGGTCGACGGGACGGCTTCAACCGCCACGGGTTTCACGGGCGAGGTCCCGGACCGATCGCCACAGGCCGCAAGCGCCAGGACGCCGGCCAAAACCAAGAAACGCCGGCAATTCATCATCTTAGCCAATTTCCCCTAGAAGGCGAGCATCGCTCGCGCGGCGCGCGGTCAGTGTATTTTCTCGCAACTGCGAAATCGGCGTGATTTCTGGTAGCGAATTTGTGATCGAGGTTTTACTGTGTGCGTCGCCGGTGCTTCTCCACGCCGGTTTTCGCCGTCATGAATCCGTCACGCGCGCTTGCACGGTTCCCCTAGCGAACCCGCGACCACGCGGAAAGAGGCTGAAGCGGCGAAACACGCGGAGAGAGCCCGGTTCGCCGGAAAAAGTCCGAGATCTGACGATATGAGCGATCGTTCCGCCCTCTTCGACGTGCGCACCTCCACGAGCGTGTCCCTCGATCAGGTCGTGCAGCGGCGGGACACCGTCGAGATCCCCACCGAAGCGCCGCTGGCCATGCCGGTCCAGCCGCTGGGCTTCTGGCAAGGCGGCCCGCGCCGCGCCGCCGCGATCGTCGCCAGCATGAGCTTCCGCCGCTGGGTCATCGCGCTCTCGACCATCGTCATGGGCGTCGCCGGCTGGAAGGCCACCTTCGACACCATTGCGCTCGGCGGCGTGACCCGTCTCGAGGCCATCGTCCTGACCCTGCTGGCCCCGCTGTTCCTGGCCCTGTCGTTGTGGTTCTGCACCGCCGTGGCCGGCTTCGTCATCCTGCTGGGCAAGCCCAAGGATCCGCTCGGCATCGACAGCGAAAAGCCGATGCCCAAGCTGCACACGCGGACCGCCGTCCTGATGCCGGTGCACAACGAGGACGCCGCCGCCGTCTTCGCCCGCCTGCGCGCCATGGACGCCTCGCTGGCCGAGACCGGCATGAGCCGTCACTTCGACATCTTCGTGCTGAGCGACACCCGCGACGCCCAGGTGGCGTTGGCCGAGCAGGCCTGCTTCGCCCGCTTCCGCCGCGAGGCGCACAGCAACGTCTACTACCGCGTCCGCAAGGAAAACACGGGCCGCAAGGCCGGCAACATCGCCGACTGGGTCAGCCGCTGGGGCGGCGCCTACGAGCATATGCTGGTCCTGGACGCCGACAGCCTGATGACCGGCGAGGCCATGGTCCGTCTGGCCGACGCCATGGAGCGTCACCCGGGCGCTGGCCTGATCCAGACCATGCCGATGATCATCAACGGCCAGACGATCTTCGCCCGCACCCTGCAGTTCGCCACGCGCCTGTACGGCCGCGTCGCCTGGACGGGCCTGGCCTGGTGGTCGGGCACGGAGAGCTCCTTCTGGGGCCACAACGCCATCGTCCGCACCCGCGCCTTCGCCGAGACCTGCGGCCTACCGCACCTCCATGGGCCCAAGCCCTTCGGCGGCGAGGTGATGAGCCACGACGCCCTGGAAAGCGCCCTGCTGCGCCGCGGCGGCTGGAGCGTGCACCTGGCCCCGTACCTAGAGGGCTCCTATGAGGAGAGCCCCTCGAACCTGCTGGACTTCGCCACCCGCGACCGTCGCTGGTGCCGGGGCAACATCCAGCACGTGCCGCTGGTCGGCCTGCCCGGCCTGCACTGGATGAGCCGCCTGCACCTCGTCATCGGCGTGCTGAGCTACGCCCTGTCGCCGCTGTGGTTCATCGCCCTGACGGCCGGTATCACCTCGCGCGCGCTGATGCCCGAGCTGAAGAAGGCGGCCTTCACCATGGCCGACCTGCAAGCCGCGGCCCACGCCCTGATCGACTGGCGCGAGATTCAGGCCACCGCCTGGGCCATGATCATCACCTTCGTGCTGCTGTTCGGGCCCAAGATCCTGGGTGCGATCCTGGTCCTGAACCGCAAGGCCGAGGTCAAGGGCTTCGGCGGCAAGCGCCGCATCGCCGCGGGCCTGGCGGTCGAGATGCTGCTGTCGGCGCTCGTCGCGCCGATGCTGATGTTCACCCAGACCCGCGCGATCGTCGAAATCCTGGCCGGCAAGGTCGGCGGCTGGGCGACCCAGCGTCGCGACGCCGACAAGGTCAGCTTCAAGGAGGCCTCGGCCGCCATGGGCTGGATCAGCGTCGCCGGCGTCATCCTGGCCAGCGTCTTCTGGTTCACGCCGGATCTCTTCACCTCGACCGCGCCGATCCTGCTGGGTCTCGTCCTGGCCGTGCCGCTGACCATGCTGGGCGCCCACAAGGCGGCCGGCCTGAAGCTAAAGACCAACGGCCTGTTCATGACCCCGGAAGAGCGCCGCCCGCCGGCCATCGTCCGCGCGGCCCTCGGCCCGTCGTGCGAGCCGCCGATCCGCTGGTTCGCCCGCAACGGTCGTCCGATCGGCCCGACCACCAAGATCCGCGACGCGGCCTGATATCGGCGCGTCAAGCGCTTTGATGATCTGGCCGCGCGGCTCCCGGAAGAGTAGAAGCGCCACTTCGTTTCTCTTTCGGAGCCGGCTGCCGTGTCGCGTCTGTTCAGCGCCTATGTGATCGTGGATTGGAGCGCCGCGGCCAAGCCGAGCACCGGCGCGGACTCCATCTGGATCGGCGTGCTCAAGCGCGACGTGCGTTTCCGCCTGACCTTCGAGAGCTATAACCCGGCCACCCGCGCCGAGGCCGAAACGCGCCTGGCCTCCATCCTCGACGACCTGAAGAAGCGCGGCGAGCGGGCCCTGGTCGGCTTCGACTTCCCGCTGGGCTTCCCGCGCGGCCTGGCCAAGGCCCTGGCCCTGCCTGGCGACAAGCCCTGGCGCGCGGTCTGGGACCAGCTGGCCAAGATGGTCAAGGACAAGGCCGACAACACCAACAACCGCTTCGGCGTCGGCTCGGAGATCAACCGGCGCCTGACCGGCGGCCCCTTCCCGTTCTGGGGCTGCCCGCCCAAGGACGCCCTGACGACGCTGCAGCCCAAGCGGGTTCGCGAGCACGGCCCCGACGACCTTCCCGAGTTCCGCCAGGCCGACAAGGCCGCGAAAGGCGCGCACTCGATCTGGAAGCTCTATTACAACGGCTCGGTCGGCGGCCAGGCGATCGTCGGCATCCCCGCCGTGCGCCGCCTGAAGGACGCGCGCGGCGAGGCGGTGCGGGCCTGGCCGTTCGAGACCGGCTTCAAGACGCTGACCGAAGCCGACCTGGACGGCGTCGAGGTGGTCGTGGCCGAGGTCTATCCCTCGCTGCTGAAGGCTGTCCCGGCCTCGGGCGAGGTGAAGGACCTGGCCCAGGTGCGCGAGCTCGCCGAACACTTCGCCAAGCTGGACGAGGCCGGCAAGCTGGCCGCCGCTTTCGCCGCGCCCAAGGGGCTGGGCGAGGACGACCTCGCCGTCGCCGAGACCGAGGAAGGCTGGATCCTGGGGGCCTAAGCCCCCTCCTCCTGCGCCAGCTTCCGATCCCGCAGATCCAGGATCCTGAACCGCGCCAGCAGGAAGCCGGCCGCCAGGAAGCTGGTGACGATCACCGACAGCACCACGCCGTTCAGGCCCATGCCGCGCGGGATCGCCAGCCACCAGGCCAAGGGTCCCATGACCAGGGCGTAGCTGATCAGGTGGGTGATCGTGGGGACCCACACCTCGCCCCGCGCCCTCAGCGCCTGAGCCGCCACGACCTGCACCGCGTCGGGCGCCAGGAAGAAGCAGGTCAGCACCAGAGCCGGCAGGATCAGCTCCAGCGCCGCCGGATCGGTCGTATAG
>JAYRLX010000201.1:0-6919 GCA_041905125.1 Caulobacter sp.
GTGCTGGGTCTCGGCGCCGCGGATGTTGAGGCCGGTCGTCGTGCCCGGACCGCCGTTGCGGGTGAAGCTGACGCCTGGCGTCTGGGCCAGGAGTTCGACGACCGAGATGGCCTGGCTGGCCTCGATGGCCGGCTGGGTGAGGACGGTGACCGACGCGCCGACCTTCTCGATCGGCTGGGCGGTGCGGGTGGCGGTGACGACGACCTGGGCGACGCCGTTGGCGCCGGTCGCGCCGGCGACGTCGGCCTCGGGGGCCTTCTGATCATCGGCGAACGCCGCGCCGGCGATCAGGGTGGTGGCTAAGGCGGTGGAGCTCAGAAAAGCTCGGATCATGGTTCTACTTCCCCTACTGAACGACCCGCGCGTCAAACCGGCTCGCGCGAGGCGAACCACGCGCGAACACGGACCGTCGCGCGGTCCTTTGACTGTCGTTTCTCGGGAGATCCCGTTCGTTCGGCGCACCCCGGCCGAGCGATGAACGACCGCGCCGGGCAGGTCTCCTGGCTCGCGGGTCAATGCTCTTGGCGCCGCCTTCCCAGGTCCCGAGGGACCCAGTGGCCTATGGCGCTAGAACTCGCCGCTTACAGTTGCGGGGGCAGCCGAGGTCTTGAACCTCGTTCCCTTTTAATCCTCTTTCGAGGAGCCTGACGCGACGCATGGCCTATATGCTGCGTCGCACACCGTCAATGTGGAGCTTTCATGACCGCGACCTTGGTGCTGGGCGGCGCGCGCTCGGGAAAGAGCGGCTTCGCCCAGAAGGCGGCTGAAACCGAGGCCGGCGGAGGGCGAACGGTGATGATCGCCACCGGGCAAGCGTTCGACGACGAGATGGCCGAGCGCATCGCCCGTCACCAGGCCGATCGCGGCGAATCATGGACCACGGTCGAGGCGCCGCTGGAGCTCGCCGCCGCGATTGGCGGCCTCCCCGCCCACGCGATCGCCGTGGTCGACTGCCTGACCCTGTGGCTGTCGAACCAGATGCTGGCCGAGCGGAACGTCGAGGCGGCTTGCGCGGAGCTCGTTGCGGCCGTCGCGGCCTGCCCCGCCCGCCTCTGGCTGGTCAGCAACGAGGTGGGCCTGGGCATCGTGCCGGAGACGCCGCTGGGGCGCCGCTTCCGCGATGAAGCCGGCCGACTGAACCAGCGCCTCGCGGCGACCGTGGACGAGGTCTATTTCGTGGCGGCCGGCCTGCCGCTGAGGATGAAGCCGCAGGGCTGAACGCTCGTCGAAGGACGGGCGCAGAATCCCTCTCCCATAGGGAGAGGGCGGGACCCGCGCCGCAGGCGTGGGAGGTTGAGGAGATGGCGAAGCCGGTTGTGAGTCCGCGCAAGCCTCTGTCTTCCCGGTGTTTTTAGCGCCGAGGGCTTAGACCCTCACCCTCCCATGCTGCGCATGGGCCCCGCCCTCTCCCCAAGGGAGAGGGTGATGGAGGGAACGAGCGTTCGCGGCGACTTATCCTCCCCCTTAAAACCTGCCGTATTCTCTTCTCACCTCGTCGCGAGGAAAGGGCGCATGGCCAGCGACCATTTGCGGCGGCGGGGGGCGATCGAGCGGGGACAGGTTCGAGGGGGATACTCGAACGGTCCGGGGCTGAGCTTGCTGGGCTCACCCGCCCGCCGTCGGCGTGGTTGGAGGCAAAAGGGCGTGTTTGGCTGAAGGCCCGTCCTCTCCGACCGCTGGAGTTGCTGGAAACGGCGAACTCCGGGTCCCGGTAAGGCCTGAACAGGGCCACCCGACGGGAGGCTGGCGAACAACGGTCGCGCGGAGCGTTCGGGCTTCGTCGAAACGGTATTTATCAACTTCTTCCGGACGTCGTCCGGCGCTCCGCGTCCCTTTCCAGACCTTCAGCGAGCAGTCGCGTGAAGCGGCGGCCGCGCGCCGCGAATGACGGAAGAGGCTGGCGCTCGATGAACAATGCTCGCACACTCGTTTGAAACGGCCGTCTCGGGCCAAGTAAGAAGCGCGAACGGCGCTGCGGGAGGAGTAAAGCGATGACGGAGCGTAAATCGTCGTGGGCGTTGGCCAGGTTCGCCTCGCCGGCCGTCCCGATCGCCGCCATGGGCTTGCCGCTGGTCGTCTATCTTCCTGAGTACTACGTCACCTCGCTGGGTCTTTCCCTGACCACGGTCGGGGCGGCGTTCCTGATCGTGAAGCTGCTCGACATGCTGCTCGATCCGGTGCTGGGCGGGCTAATGGACAACACGCGGTCGCGCTTCGGCCGCTTCCGACCTTGGCTGGCCGCGGGCGCTCCGGTCGTCGCGATCGGCGCCTTTGCGCTGTTCATGGCCCAACCCGGCGTCGGGCCGCTGTATTTGTGGTTCTGGCTGTCCGTCGTCTATGTCGGCTACTCGATGGTCGTGCTGTCGCAGACCGCCTGGGGCGCGGTCCTGTCCAGCGACTACCAGCAGCGCTCACGCGTCTTCGCCTGGTGGCAGGGCGCCAATGTCGTGGGCATGATCCTGGTGCTGTGCCTGCCGCCGATCGTGACCGGCGTGTTCAAGGGCGACCATCTGGACAGCATCGCCGCCATGGGCTGGTTCATCGTCGTGCTTGCGCCGCTCGCGGTGCTGTTCGCCGTGACGACGGTCGGCGAGCCAGTGGCGCCGCCGCGACACGGCAAGAGCGGTCTGAAGCAGTACCTTGGCCTTCTGGCCCGCCCCTCGGTGCGCCGTCTGCTGATCGCCGACCTGCTGATGGGCCTGGCGCCCGGCATCGCCGGCACGCTGTTCCTGTTCTTCTTCGAACGGATGAAGGGCTTCGACAAGACGCAGTCGGGCGTCCTGCTGCTGATCTACTTCATCGCCGCGCTCGCCGGGGCGCCGATCTGGCCGATGCTGGCCAAGCGGATCGGCAAGCACAAGGCGCTGGCCGTGGCCTCGGTCCTCTACGCGTTCGTACAGCTGGCGACCGCGTTCATGCCGTCCGGAGAAGTCGTGCTGGGCATGATCGTCCTGATCCTGGCCGGGCTGCCCTACTCCGCCGCCCAACTGTTGGTGCGGTCCATGATGGCCGACATCGGCGACGAAGAGCGCCTGCTGACGGGCGTCGATAAGACCGGCCTGCTCTACGCGATCGTCACCGGCACGGTGAAGCTGGGCTACGCCCTGGCCGTCGGCGTCTTCATCATCCTGGGCGCGATGGGCTTCGACCCGAAGACGCCGACCGCCGCGGGCGACGCGGCGCTGGTCGGGCTCTACGCTTTCGCTCCGGCGGCGCTGGGACTGATGGTCGCGGCGGTGATGATGCGCTATCCGCTGGATGCGAACCGTCTCGCCGAGATTCAGCGCCAGCTCGCGGCGCGGGATGCGGCCGAGGCCTCGCCAAAGCCCGCAGCCGAGCTGGATCCCCATGCCCCCGACGCCAACGCCTTCGTCGCTCCCGCCAAGTGAAGACCAGAACCCAGTCGCTCGACTGGTCGAAATCATGGCCCGACTCCGCGACCCCGACGGCGGCTGTCCTTGGGATCTGGAGCAGACCTTCGCGACCATTGCGCCCTACACGGTCGAGGAGGCCTACGAGGTCGCCGACGCGATCGAGCGCGGCGACCTGTCGGACCTGAAGGAGGAGCTGGGCGACCTGTTGCTGCAGGTCGTGTTCCACGCGCGGATGGCGCAGGAGCAAGGGGCGTTCGACATCAACGACGTCGCGACCGCGATCTCGGACAAGATGATCCGCCGCCACCCGCACGTGTTTGGCGACCACGCCTATGAGAACCTCTCGGCCCAGGTCGAGGGCTGGGAGGCTCTGAAAGCTCAGGAGCGCCAGGCCAAGGCCAAGCACGGCGTGCTCGACGACGTGCCCACCGGTCTGCCCGCCCTCACCCGCGCCGTGAAGCTGACCAAGCGCGCCGCCCGCGTCGGCTTCGACTGGCCCACCGCGGCCGAGGTGCTGGCCAAGCTGCGCGAGGAAACCGAGGAGATCGCGGTCGAGATCGAGGCCGGCGACATGGCCAAGGCGCGCGAGGAGCTGGGCGATATCCTGTTTGTCTGCGCCAACTTGGCGCGAAAACTGGATGTCGATCCGGAAGACGCCCTGCGCGCCACCAACGCCAAGTTCACGCGCCGCTTCGCGTTCATCGAGAGCGAGCTGGCCCAGCGTGGCAAGACGCCGGACCAGTCGGACCTCGACGAGATGGATGCGCTCTGGAACGCCGCCAAGGCCGTCGAAAAGGCGAAGGACTAGGTCGCGGCGGGCTCGATGCGGGCGACGAGGAACTGGCGCTCGAACCGGCCAAGGGCTTGGCCGTCCAGGCGCGCCACCAGCGTGACCTCGCCGCCTTCGCCATCGTAACGGCCGAGCACCCGGCCGTTGCGATAGATCCAGGCCAGCGCCTGGCCATCCTGCGGCCCCAGACGCACCTCGACCGGCGGGGAGTCGTCGATCAGCCCGCCGACCCGGCGCAGCAGGGCCTCGCAGCCCTCGCCGGTGACCGCCGACACCGCCGAAGCCCCGACGCGACGCGCCTGGCCCTCGATGATCTCGCGGTCGTCCTCGGCCAACAGATCGATCTTGTTCCAGACCTCGACCACGGTCTTGCCGCTGTCGAGGGTGACCCCCAGCTCGGATAGCACCGTCTCGACATCGCGGGCCTGGGCCTCGCTGTCGGGATTGGCGACGTCGCGGACGTGCAGGACCACATCGGCCTCCTGAACCTCCTCGAGGGTGGCGCGGAACGCCTCGACCAATTCGTGCGGCAGGTCGGAGATGAAGCCCACGGTGTCGGACATGATCGCCGGCCGCCCATCGGGCAGCTTCACGGTGCGCAGGGTCGGGTCCAGCGTCGCGAACAGCATGTCCTTGGCCAGCACCTCGGCTTCGGTCAGGCGGTTGAACAGAGTGGACTTGCCAGCGTTGGTGTAGCCGACCAGGGCGACAGTCGGATACGGCACTTTCTTGCGGGCGCTGCGATGCAGGGTCCGCGTGCGACGCACTTCCTCAAGCTCCTTCTTGAGCTTGATGATGGTGCCCGCGATCAGGCGGCGGTCGATTTCGATCTGGGTTTCGCCGGGACCGCCGGTCGAGCCGGTGCCGCCGCGCTGGCGCTCCAGGTGGGTCCAGGTGCGGACGAGGCGCGAGCGCTCGTATTCGAGCCGGGCGAGCTCGACCTGTAGGCGGCCTTCGCGAGTCCGGGCCCGGCGGGCGAAGATCTCGAGGATCAGGCCCGTGCGGTCCACGACCTTCACCTCCAGCGCCTTTTCCAGATTGCGCTGCTGGATGGGCGTCAGCTGGTCGTCGAACACGGCGACGTCGATATGCTCGACCTCGCAGATCGAGGCGAACTCCTCGACCTTGCCCTTGCCGAACAGGGTCGCGGGCGTGACGGCGCGCAGGGGCGCGATCAGCGCCTCCACGACCTCGAGGTCGAGCGCCACCGCGAGGCCGACAGCCTCCTCCAGCCGGGAGTTGGGATCCCGGGCTTCGGAGGCCGCCTGACCGCGCAGTTGCCGCGCCGGATGGATGACGAGCGCCTTCAGGATCGGCGCGGCGTGGTCAATCGACCGGGATGTGGATTTTGACAAGCGTCTCAGTCGTCGGAGTCGGCGCTGGGCTCATAGAGCTGGACGGGCTGCGCCGGCATGATGGTGGAAATGGCGTGCTTGTAGACCAGTTGCGACTGGCCATCGCGACGCAGGAGGACGCAGAAATTGTCGAACCAGCTAACCACGCCCTGCAGCTTCACGCCGTTGACGAGGAAAATGGTGAGCGGCGTCTTCGACTTGCGCACGCTGTTCAGGAACGTGTCCTGGAGGTTTTGCTTCTTCTCGGCAGACATCGGGGGTTCCCCTCTCATTGTTCACGGAGGGCCACACGCCCCCCACACAAACAGGTCCATGCTAGATGATTTTTCGCTGAAAGCGACAAGGTCGCAGCGAAAATTTCCGCAAGGTCACGCGGCGAACCGACGCTCCTGGCTAAAATTGCTCAGGCTTCAGACGGCTTTCTTACGTGCTCGCGCTATATAGGCGCCCCGGAGCTTCATCGCCACTGGGCCAGGCTTTCCGTCCCCAAGCTTGACCCCGTCGATCTGTACAATCGGCGTCACCAACGAACCCGCGCCGGTGATGAAGGCTTCCTTGGCGGCCTGGGCTTCAGCGATCGTGAAGGGCTTTTCACTGATCGGCAGGCCCGCGTCTCGGATCACCTCCAGCAAGGTCGAGCGCGTGACGCCGCGCAGGATGTTCGCGTTCGTGTCGCGGGTGCGAAGCATCCCTTCCGCATCCACGATCCAGGCGTTGGACGACGCCCCCTCGGTCACCAGGCCCATGTCGTCGACGAACCAGGCCTCGACCGCGCCGCGCTCCCGAGCGGCCTGCTTGGCCAGCGCATTGGGCAGAAGGCCGATCGACTTGATGTCACAGCGCGCCCAGCGGTTCTCGGGAACCGAGATCACCGAACCGCCCTTTTCGGCCTTGGCGTTGGTGGCGGCGCGGTCGACCGACTTGGCCGTAATGACCACGGAGGGCGGCACGGCGGGGTTGGGGAAGGCGTGATCCCGACGCGCCACGCCGCGCGTCACCTGCAGATAGACCAGGCCCTCGCGGACCTTGTTCCGTCGCACGGCCTCGCGCAGGACCAGGGTCAGCGCGGCTTCGCTCATCGGGTGCGCGATCCGCAGTTCGTCCAGGCTGCGCCAGAGACGCGCGAAGTGCCCCTCGGCGTCGGCCAGCTTGCCGTCGAACACCGCCCAGACCTCGTACACGCCGTCCGCCAGCTGGTAGCCGCGGTCCTCGATGTGAACGGCGGCCTCGCCGTGACGCACGAACTGACCGTTCACATAGGCGAAACGCGACATCTACTCTTCCTCTTCGGCCCGGGCGCCGGCGACGCCCAGGGACTTAAGCTTGCGGTGAAGCGCCGAGCGCTCCATGCCGATGAAGTTGGCGGTGCGCGAGATGTTGCCGCCGAAGCGCAGGATCTG
>JAYRLX010000202.1:0-6895 GCA_041905125.1 Caulobacter sp.
TTCATGGAGATCAGGCAGGGGTCTTGGTCAGGAGGACACGCGTCCCCGCCTCGCCGTTTCCCCCTAGTCGCCGTTTAGCCCCGAAAAAACGTGGTCCGGCGACGTCTCTTTAACCGCCTTCGCTTGATAGAGCGCGGCCGGCGCGTCATATATCAGTTTCTCGCGGCGCGCCCAGCGCGGCGCGAACACGTTTAGCCCTATCCTATCAACTGCCCTGGAGCCGCCCCTATTCGCCGTCCTATGCAAACGCCGCCCGTCAAGGATGGGCCGCGTATCAACGAAGACATCCGTGTCCCCCGCGTCCTGCTGATCGACCAGAACGGCGAAAAGCAAGGCGAAATGCCGACGTCCGCCGCCCTGGAAGCGGCCGAAGAGGCTGGCCTGGACCTGGTTGAAATCGTTCCCAACGCCAATCCTCCCGTCTGCAAGATCCTGGACTACGGCAAGTTCAAGTTCCAGGAGCAGAAGAAGAAGAACGAGGCGCGCAAGCGGCAGAAGGTCGTCGAGCTCAAGGAAATCAAGCTCCGGCCGAACATCGACATTCACGACTACGAAGTGAAAGCCAAGTCGATGCATCGCTTCTTCGAGGAAGGCGACAAGGTCAAGGTGACCCTGCGCTTCCGCGGCCGTGAAATGGCTCACCCCGAGCTGGGGATGAAACTGCTTCAGAAGGTCAAGGCGGACTTCGACGAGGTCGCCAAGGTCGAATACGAGCCGCGCATGGAAGGCCGGCAAATGATCATGATCCTGGCCCCGCGCTAAGATCGATCACGGGTAGACAACGAAACGCCCCGGCCCTCGCGGCCGGGGCGTTTTGTTTTCCGCCTCGCCCCTTTCGCTCCTCTCGACATCATTGCGCGCCTTGGTAGAGTTTGGCGCTCAGGGGGAGTCAGGCGTGTCCAAGTTGCTGTTCGCCGCGGGAGCGGCGTGTCTCACACTATTGTCGGCCCGCGCGTTCGCGGCGGACGCCAAACCGGACTTGGCGGTTTACGGCCAACTTCCGAATATCGAACAGGTCGAACTTTCGCCGGACGGCTCAAAGCTCGCCGTGGTGGTGACCAATGGCGATCAGCGGTTCCTCACGGTTCGCCAGGTCGGCGGCGGCATCCTGGGCGGCATGAAGGTGGGCGACACCAAGCTGCGCGATGTCACCTGGGCTGGCGAGGACCACCTCATCCTGGTGGTCTCCAGAACTGAACAGGTCTTTGGCCTGGCCGGTCCGTCGCGCGAGTATTTCCTCGCCACCGACTTCAACTGGAAGACCAAAAAGCAGACCTTCCTTCTGCGCAACCAACCCGAGTCGATGAACGTCATCATCGGCGGCCCCATGGTGCGAATGATCGACGGCGATCCCGTCGTGTTCCTGGAAGGCGTCCACTTCGTGAACAACACGGGCGTCGACACCCTCTTTCGCGTCAACCTGAACAGCAACTCGACCCGGATGCTCGACTACGGGGCCCAGATCAACACGGACGGCTGGCTGGTCGACGCCAAGGGCGACCCCGCGGCGCAGTCGCTCTATGACGGCGCCCGCGGCCGCTGGACGCTGAAGATCAAGCAAGGAATGAACTGGCGCACGGTCGACGAAGCCGTCACGCCGATGGGCTCCTACGGCCTCGCCGGCTTCGGCCGCGACGGCAAGTCGGTGCTGGTCTGGCGCACGAACGACGAGGATCAGGACATCCTGCGCGAATACGACGCCAACGGTCAGCACGTTGACCTGCCCAGCGGCCTCGATCTCACCGGCCTGCTGCACGACCCAGCGAACCTCTCCTTGCTCGGCGGCTACACGCTGAAGGGCGACGACCTGACCTACACCTTCTTCGACGAGGGCAGCCAAAAGGCCTGGAACGCCGTCGCGAAGGCCTACAAGGACGATCGCGTTTCGCTGGCGTCCTGGTCGCAAGACCGCAAGCGTGTGGTCGCCAAGGTCGACTCTCCCACCCTGGGCCCGGGCTACACGCTGGTCGACCTGAACACGAAAACAGCCGGCTGGCTGGGCGACATCTATGGCGGCTTGACGGAGGCGGCGGTCTCGCCGGTGCGGCCGATCAAATACAAAGCCGCCGACGGCTTGGAGATCACGGGCTACCTGACCCTGCCCAAGGGACGCGATCCGAAGAATCTGCCGCTGATCGTGCTGCCGCACGGCGGGCCCGAGGGGCGCGACACGCCAGGCTTCGACTGGTGGAGCCAGGCCCTGGCCTCTCGCGGATACGCCGTTCTGCAGCCTAACTTCCGAGGCTCCGAAGGCTTTGGGTGGGACTTCATCAAGGCCGGCTTCGGCGAGTGGGGCAAGAAGATGCAGACGGACCTGTCCGACGGCGTCCGCGAGCTCGCCAAGCAGGGGATCGTCGATCCGAAGCGTGTCTGCATCGTCGGCGCCTCCTATGGCGGGTACGCGGCGCTGGCGGGCGCGACGCTGGACCGAGGCGTTTATCGTTGCGCCGTCTCGGTGGCGGGGCCTTCGGACCTGAAGAAGATGCTGCTGTCGGTCCGCGAAGCTCATAATGGCGCCATGTCCGCCGCTCAGCGCTACTGGCTGCGCTTCATGGGCGCCGACGGCATTCGCGATCCTGATTTGGCCGCGATCTCGCCCGCGCGGCTGGCCGACAAGGTCGAAGTCCCGGTGCTGCTGATCCATGGCAAGGACGATACGGTCGTGCGCTATGACCAGAGCCAAGCCATGGCCGACGCTCTGAAGAAGGCCGGCAAGCCCGTCGCCTTCGTCACCCTGGAGGGCGAGGACCATTGGCTGTCGCGCGGCGGCACGCGGCTGAAGATGCTGACCGAAACGGTCGCCTTCGTCGAGAAGCACAACCCGCCGGAGTGACAATAACAACGGTCGCCAAGCGGGAGGTTCGCGGGTAAACCCCGCGCGCCATGTCCGACACCGCTCACAGCTCCCGCGCGCTGGCCGTCCTGCTCCTGGTTGTCTTCGTCAACCTGGTGGGCTTTGGCGTGGTCATCCCGCTGCTGCCGTTCTACGCCAAGGCGATGAACGCCGCGCCCTGGCAGGTGACGACCATGTTCGCCGCCTACAGCCTGGGGCAGTTCTTCGGCGAGCCGTTCTGGGGGCGGCTGTCGGACCGGATCGGCCGGCGGCCGGTGCTGATCGTGACAATCCTGGCCAACTCAGTGGCCTATGTGGCGCTGGCCTTCGCGCCGAATATCTGGATCGCCATGGCCATCCGCCTGGTCGGCGGCTTCGGCAGCGGCAACATCTCGACGATCCAAGGCTACATGGCCGACGTGACCCCGCCGGAGAAGCGCGCTGGCCGCATGGGTCTCCTGGGCGCTGCGTTCGGCGCGGGCTTCGTCATTGGCCCGTCGCTGGGCGGCCTGCTGGCCCACCCGAGCGCCGGGCAACTCGGCTTCCAGATCCCCCTGTTCGTCGCCGCCGGGATGGCGGCCGCCGCCGCGATCGGCGTCGTCGCCTTCGTCGCCGAGAGCCGGGCGAGTTCGGCCCATGGCGTCATCCAGCCCGGCCGCGGCGAGGCCCTGGCCCAAGCGGCCGCCCACCCGATCCTGTCGCGGGTGCTGCTGGTCACCCTGGTCTCGACCGGCGCCTTCGCGGGCATGGAGTCGATCTTCGGCCTCTGGGCCAATGCGCGCTTTTCCTGGGGACCGCGCGAGGTCGGGCTGTGCTTCGCCATCATCGGGATCATCGCCTCGCTCGGCCAGGGCGTGCTGACCGGACGGCTGGCTCGCCGGTTCGGCGAGAGCCGCGTGCTGACCACCGGCCTCTTCATCATCATGCTGAGCCTTTTCGCGACACCGTTCGCGCCGCATCCGAGCTTCGCCATGGTCGCGGTGGGCTGCACGGCCTTTGGCCAGTCGCTGGTCTTCCCGTGCGTGGCCGCCCTGATCTCCCGCGCCAGCCCGCCGGATCGCCAAGGCCAGATGCTGGGCTTGAACATGGCCGCCGGCTCGCTGGCGCGGATCGCCGGCCCGCTGACGGCCGGCCCGCTGTTCGGCCTGGCCGCCGGAGGTCCCTACTGGCTGGGTTCGGCGCTGATGATTCCGGCGATCGCCTTCGCGTTGACCATCATCCATCGAACCAAGACCGCCGCCTGATGCGCGGCGCCGCGCTGCAAACCCTTGCCAGCGGCGAGTCTTTCCTGTAGCAACGCCGCCTTTCCGGAACCGCCTGGCCATTGGCATGCCATGGCGGTTCGTCATGCTTCCAGAGGACGGGGCGAAAGCTCCGACGCGAAATGCCGAAGTTGAAGACGAAGTCGGGCGCCAAAAAGCGCTTCAAACTGACCGCCACGGGCAAGCTGAAGGCCGGCGTCGCCGGCAAGCGCCACCGCCTGATCGGTCACAATGGCAAGTACATCCGCCAACAGCGCGGCACGAAGGTCATGACCGAGGCTGACGCCAAGATCATCAAGACCTACCTGCCCTACGGCCTGTAAGAGGAGCGCTGACACATGGCTCGCGTGAAACGGGGCGTCGTCGCCCACGCCAAGCACAAGAAGGTTCTCGAGCAAGCCAAGGGCTTCTACGGGCGCCGCAAGAACACCATCCGTACGGCGAAGGCCGCGGTCGACAAGGCCGGCCAGTACGCCTACCGCGACCGCAAGGTGCGCAAGCGCGCCTTCCGTTCGCTGTGGATCCAGCGCATCAACGCTGGCGCCCGTCTGGAAGGCTTCACCTACTCGCAATTTATCCACGGCCTGGACGTCGCGGGTATCGTGATCGACCGTAAGGTCCTCGCCGACATCGCCGGCGCCGATCCGGTTGCGTTCAAGGCCATCGCCGACAAGGTTCGCGCCGCCCTGGCCTAAGGACATCTGGGTTTTTCGAAGCCCATCGATCCTGAAAAGCCCTCCGGTGCGAACCGGAGGGCTTTTTGCTGCGCGCTCCCCTACTCCCCCGCGACCAAATCCTCTAGACGGATGCCCGTCATGACCGATCTCAACACCCTCGAAGCCGACGTGCTGGCCCAGGTGGCCGCCGCTGGCGATCTTTCGACGCTCGACGCCGTCCGCGTGGCCGCCGTCGGCAAGACCGGCTCGATCTCGGGTCTGCTGAAAACCCTGGGCGCGATGAGCCCCGAGGAGCGCAAGACCCAGGGCGCGGCGATCAACGCCCTGCGTGACAAGGTCACCGAGGCCATCAGCGCCAAGAAGGCCGCCCTGGAAGCCGCCGAGCTGGACACGCGCCTGGCCAGCGAGACCCTGGACCTCTCCCTGCCCGCGCCCTACCGCCGCAAGGGCAGCGTCCACCCGACCATGCAGACCATGGACGAGATCGTCGCGGTCTTCGCCGAGATGGGCTTCGCCGTCGCCGAAGGTCCGGACATCGAGGACGACTTCCACAACTTCACGGCCCTGAACTTCCCCGAGAAGCACCCGGCCCGCGAGATGCACGACACCTTCTTCTTCAACACGAAGGAGTCGGGCGAGCGCATGCTGCTGCGCACGCACACCAGCCCCGTGCAGGTGCGGACCATGGTCAGCCAGAAGCCGCCGATCCGCATCATCGCGCCGGGCCGCACCTATCGCGTGGACAACGACGCCACCCACACGCCGGTGTTCCACCAAGTCGAGGGCCTGGTGATCGACAAGGGCATCCACATGGGCCACTTGAAGTGGACCCTGGAGACCTTCCTGGCGCGGTTCTTCGAGACCGACGCGGTCACCACCCAGTTCCGCCCGCACCACTTCCCGTTCACGGAGCCGTCGGCCGAGATGGACGTGCAGTGCGACCGCTCGGGCGGCGAGATCAAGATCGGCCAGGGCACCAGCTGGCTCGAGATCCTGGGCTGCGGGATGGTTCACCCGAACGTCCTGCGCGCCTGCGGCATCGATCCGGACGAGTACCAGGGCTTCGCGTTCGGCATGGGCGTCGACCGCCTGGGCATGCTGAAATACGGCATGCCGGACCTGCGCGACATGTGGTCGTCGGACGTCCGCTGGTTGTCGCACTACGGCTTCAGCGCCTTCGCCGCGCCGAACCCGGCCAGCGGCCTGAGCTGAATCCCTGAGCTGAGACAAAGACGATGAAATTCACCCTGTCCTGGCTCAAGGATCACCTTGAGACCACCGCCACCGTTCCCGAGATCGTCGCCGCCATGACCATGGCCGGCCTCGAGGTCGAGCACGTCGCCGATCCGGCGACCAAGCTGAAGCCCTTCACGGTCTGCAAGATCGTCGAGGCCGCGCGTCACCCGAACGCCGACCGACTGCAGGTCTGCCAGGTCGACACCGTCGACGGCCGCAAGGAGATTGTCTGCGGCGCGCCGAACGCCCGCGCGGGCCTGACCACCATCTACGCCCCGATCGGCGCCTATGTGCCGGGCCTGGGCGTGACCCTGGTCGAGAAGCCGGTCCGCGGCGTCGTCTCGAACGGCATGCTCTGCTCGGCCGCCGAGCTGGAATACGCCACCGAGAGCGACGGCATCATGGAGCTGCCCGACAGCCTGGCGGTCGGCACGCCGGCCGTCGACGCCCTGGGCCTGGAAGCCGTCATCGACTTCGAAGTCACCCCCAACCGTCCCGACTGGCTGGGCGTCGCCGGCATCGCCCGCGATCTGGCCGCCGCGGGCGTGGGCGCGCTGAAGGACCTGTCGATCGCGCCGGTCGCCGGGACCTTCCCCTGCCCCATCACGGTCAAGGTCGACGGCGAGGCCTGCCCGGTGTTCGCCGGCCGCCTGATCAAGGGCGTCAAGAACGGCCCCTCGCCCAAGTGGCTGCAGGACCGCCTGACGGCCATCGGCCTGCGGCCGATCAACGCCCTGGTGGACGTCACCAACCTGATCTCCTACGACCGCGCCCGGCCGCTGCACGTCTATGACGCGGCCAAGCTGTCGGGGACCGAGATCTCGACGCGCCTGGGCCGTCACGGCGTCCA
Source organism: Caulobacter sp. (assembly GCA_041905125.1). Classification (GTDB taxonomy): domain Bacteria; phylum Pseudomonadota; class Alphaproteobacteria; order Caulobacterales; family Caulobacteraceae; genus Caulobacter. Next base: position 6,859 of record JAYRLX010000202.1, read on the forward strand.
TGGCGACGAGCACCTGATCGCGCTGGACGGCAAGACC
>JAYRLX010000203.1:0-6880 GCA_041905125.1 Caulobacter sp.
ACGACGTCTATAACGCCCCCGGCGCGTCCTACACGCTGGTCAACAACACGGTGGTGGCCGCCTCGCGCCTGCCCTTCAGCCCGGTCAAGACCGTGCTGGCCAAGTACAGCGAAGACAAGGACCTGTTCGCCAGCGGCCTGAACGGCAAGTGGACGGGCGACCAGTGGACCGTCGCGGGCGACCTGTCCTACTCGAAGGCCAAGCGGACCAACATCTGGAAGGCCGTCCGTTTCGAAGCCTGGCCGACCTGGACCAGCTTCGACTGGCGCGCCGGCGTGACCCCGACCATCACCACGGGTCAGGACAACACCACGCTCGCCCAGACGGCCGACCTCGATGGTTCGCATGACGGCCCCGAGCACCTGAACGACGAACTCAAGGCGGCGGCCTTGGACTTCACGCGCGACTTCGACGGCGGCGTCCTGAAGAGCGTCCAGTTCGGCGCCCGGGCGTCGGACCGCATCAAGAGCCACAGCAATTTCAGCTTCACGCCCAAGGCCACCGGCGCGACGATCCCGGCCAGCCTGCTGACCGGCTACAAGCTGAGCGACGGCGCCAACGTCCCGGCGATCCTGACGGGCGACATCGACAAGATCGCCGCCATCGCCTACGGCGCGAACGCCTTCGACGTCTCCAAGGCGACTGAAAAACTGGCCGAGCGCTGGACCGTTCAGGAGAAGGTCTACGAAGGCTACGGCAAGCTGAACTTCGCCGCCGACGGCCCGAGCGGCGCCTGGGTCACCGGCAATATCGGCGCCCGCGTCGTGCACACCGAAACCAGCAGCGAAGGCCTGCAGCAGAACACCGCCAGCGCCTTCGTCCCGGCGACCGTCGACAACGACTACACCGACGTCCTGCCCTCGGCGAACGCCAAGCTGGACTTCGGCGGCGGCAAGGTCGTGCGTCTGGGCCTGGCCAAGGTCATCGCCCGTCCGCCGCTGGACGAACTGCGCGCCAGCCGCAGCCTGTCCAACTGGGCGCCGTGGACCGGCAGCGCGGGCAACCCGAAGCTGAAGCCGTTCGAAGCCACCCAGTTCGACGCCTCGGCCGAATACTACTTCCGTCCCGAAGCCCTGGTGGCGCTGTCCTACTATTACAAGGACGTCGACTCCTACATCGGCTGGAAGCAGACGCCGGTCGTGTTCGGCGGCCAGACCTATACGGTCGCCAGCCCCGCCAACGGCGGCAGCGGCCACATCCAGGGCGTGGAACTGACGTTCCAGACGCCGTTCTTCTTCCTGCCGGGCCCGCTGAGCAAGTTCGGGATCTACTCGAACTACGCCTATGTGGAATCGAACCTGAAGGAGTTCTCGCCGGCCAATAATCCGCTGCGGATGACGGGTCTCGCCAAGAACACCGCCACGGTGGACCTGTGGTACGCCGACGGTCCGATCGAGGCGCGCCTGGGCTGGAAGTACCACTCGCCGATGACTGTCATCTATGGCTGGAACGGTTCGGATCTGCAGACGCTGGAAGCCGAGAAGACCCTCGACTTCAGCTCGTCCTACAAGATCAACGAGACCGTCAGCGTCCGCTTCCAGGTCAACAACCTGACCAACGAAGCCCTGCGGATGTACCGCGACAACGATCCGAACCGCATCGGTCGCTACGACTCCTATGGTCGTCGCTACCTGATGGACGTCACTCTGAAGTTCTAGAACGTCGATCCTCCCCGACGTTCCCTGCGCTGGGGAGGAGGCTACGCGCCTCCTCCCCATTTTTTTGACTTATCGAGAGGCTCGTTCCATGGCCCAGATCAACCGACGCCAGGCCCTGGCGGCCGCAGGGGGCGCCGCCCTGCTGGCCAACGCTTCCCGCGCCGCCGTCGTCGTCGCCGCGCCTGCCGCGAGCATAGACCTGGGTCCGCGCGAGCGTTCTTCACTGGATTTCGGCTGGCGCTTCGCCCTGGGCCACGCCTCCGATCCCGCCAAGGACTTCGGTTTCGGCGCAAACCAGCGCACCTACGCCAAGGCCGGCGCCAGCGCGCCGTCGTGGTGGGTGGCCGCCGCGGCGCAGAAAGACTTCGACGACAGCGCTTGGAAGCCGGTGACCCTGCCGCACGACTGGGCCGTCGAGCTGCCGTTCGCCAACAATCCCGACTACAAGCCCTCGGGCAAGCCGGACGACGAGGACCTGCGCGCCGCCCACGGCTACAAGGCGCTGGGCCGCGAGTTCCCCGAGAACAGCGTCGGCTGGTACCGCAAGACCTTCAGCCTGCCCGCCAGCGACGCCGGCAAGCGCCTGTCGATCGAGTTCGACGGCGCCTTCCGCGACGCCCTGGTGATCGTCAATGGCTACATCCTCGAGCGCGAGGACAGCGGCTATTCGCCGTTCAGCGTCGACATCACCGACATCGCCAACATCGGCGGCGACAACCTGATCACCGTGCGCGTCGACGCCAGCCTGGGCGAGGGCTGGTTCTATGAAGGGGCGGGCCTCTACCGCCACGTCTGGCTGGTCAAGACCGCGCCGGTGCACGTGCCGCAGTGGGGCGTCTTCGTCCGCGCCAAGGTTGACGGCACGGTCCAGATCGACACCGACCTCGTCAACGAGTCCGACGCCGGCCAGGCCTTCGAGGTTTCGCACGCGGTGCTGGACGCCGCTGGCAAGCCTGTGCTGGCCGTCGCGCCCGCCGCGGGCCGACTGCCGGCCTGGGAGCGTCAGAGCCTGTCCCAGACCGTGACCCTGGCCAATCCGGTGCTCTGGTCGCTGGAGAACCCGCACCTCTACGCGCTGGTCACCGAGACCAAGATTGGCGGCGCGGTGGTCGACCGTTTCGTCACGCGCTTTGGCGTCCGCTCGATCCGCTTCGACCCGGCCAACGGCTTCTTCCTGAACGACAAGCCGGTGAAGCTGAAGGGCAGCTGCAACCACCAGGACCACGCCGGCGTCGGCGCGGCGATCCCCGACGCCCTGCAGGTCTGGCGGCTGGAGCAGCTGAAGTCGATGGGCGGCAACGCCTATCGCGCGGCGCACAACCCGCCGACGCCGGAACTGCTGGACGCCTGCGACCGCCTCGGGATTCTCGTCATCGACGAGACCCGTCGCATGTCCAGCGACCCGACCTCGCTGGACGAGCTGGAGCGCCTGGTCCGCCGCGACCGCAACCACCCGTCGGTGATCCTGTGGTCGATCGGCAACGAGGAGCCGCAGCAGGGCACCGCGCGCGGCGTCAAGGTCGCCAAGACGATGAAGCGCCTGGTCAACCGCCTGGACCCCACGCGCCTCGTCACCGCCGCCATGGACAGCGGCTTCGGCGAGGGCATCAGCGCGGTCATTGACGTCCAGGGCTTCAACTATCGCCACGAGAAGATGGACGACTTCCACGCCCGCTTCCCGAACGTGCCGATCATCGGCACCGAGAGCGCCAGCGTGGTCACGACGCGCGGCGAGTACGTCCGCGACGAGGCCAAGTCCTACGTTCCGGCCTACGATACCGACCACCCCTGGTGGGCGACGACCGCCGAGAAATGGTGGAGCCACGCGGCCGACCGGCCGTGGATGGCGGGCGGCTTCATCTGGACCGGCTTCGACTATCGCGGCGAGCCGACGCCGTTCAACCGCTGGCCCAGCATCAGCTCGCACTTCGGGGCGCTCGATACCTGCGGCTTCCCGAAGGACAACTACTATTACTATCGCGCCTGGTGGCGGCCTGAGCCGCTGCTGCACCTCTTGCCGCACTGGAACTGGGAAGGCCGCGAGGGTCAGCCGATCGCGGTCTGGGCCCATAGCAACTGCGACAAGGTCGAGCTGTTCCTGAACGGCAAGAGCCAGGGCGTGCGCGAGGTAAGGGCCAACCACCACGTCGAATGGTCGGTGCCCTACGCGCCTGGCGTGCTGGAGGCTCACGGCTACAAGAACGGCAAGGTCATTCTGCGCCAGCGCCGGGAGACCGCCGGCCCCGCCGCGGCCCTGCGCCTGACCGCCGACCGCGTCCGCCTCGCCGCCGACGGCCAGGACGTGGCGGTGCTGAAGGTCGAGGTTCTGGACGCGAAGGGGCGGCCCGTTCCGCGCGCCGACGATCTGGTCCGGTTCGAGCTTTCGGGTCCGATCGACCTGATCGGGGTCGGCAATGGCGACCCCACCAGCCACGAGCCGGATGTCGCCCTCCAACGGAAGACGTTCAACGGTCTGGCTCAGGGGATCGTCCGTACCCGACAGAATCAGGCAGGGCGGGGGAGGGTGGTCGTCAGCGCCGCCGGGCTCAAAGGCGTCGCCCTGGACCTGACGGTCGCCTGACGCCGCACCGCGGAAATTTTGTGAGCCTTTGCGAGACGAGCGTCGGAAGCGGCGCTCGTCTCAATGCGTTTCTACGCACGGAAACCGGTTACCATGTTGAAATAGTCAACCTTCTGGCGAAGGCGGGGGCATGGCTTTGTGCGGCGCCGCCGAAGAAGGCCAGAGAAGCTTTCTATTTGTAATAGAAATGCCCTTAAAAACTGCTTGAAAAAAGATTGCTAGCGCTGTCATTTTGGCATTGCGGCAGTGATGGACCGATGTTACCGCTAACTCGTCTCTCGTGCCCTGGTTGTCCATCAGGCTGCTAGAACGAGAAGAGCGGCCGGGAAATGCTTCCGGATCGTAACAATAACATCGCCCCAGAGAGGGCATTATTAGGGGGAACGGCTATGAAGCGGCTTCGTCGCTTGAACGCGTCTGCCTCTTGTGTCGCCATCACGGCGGCCATGTTCGCCAGCCCGGTTCTGGCTCAGCAGACTTCCAATACCACCGTCGATGAAATCGTCATCACGGGCATCCGCGCCTCGCTCGAGCGTTCGATCGAGATCAAGCGCGCCAACAGCGGTGTTGTCGACGCCATCTCGGCCGAAGACATGGGCAAGTTCCCGGACACCAACCTGGCTGAATCGCTGCAGCGTATCACCGGCGTGTCCATCGACCGCACCAACGGCGAAGGCTCGCAGGTCACCGTCCGCGGCTTCGGCCCCAGCTTCAACCTGGTCACCCTGAACGGCCGTTCGATGCCGACCGCCAAGGTCGCCACGGTCGGCGGCGACCAGTCGGCCGACTTCGCGTCGGGCACCAGCCGCTCGTTCGACTTCTCGAACCTCGCTTCGGAAGGCGTCACCACGCTGGAGGTCTACAAGACCGGCCGCGCGGCCGTGCCCTCGGGCGGCATCGGCGCCACGATCAACGTCAAGACCCGTCGTCCGCTGGACGGCAAGCCGGGCCTGACGGGCAGCATCGGCGTCAAGGGCGTCTACGACACCAGCATGGACAAGAAGGTCGACGACTTCGGCCACAAGTTCACGCCGGAAGTCTCGGGCCTGCTGAACTGGGCCGACGACAGCGAGAAGTTCGGCGTCTCGGCGTTCGGCAGCTACCAGAAGCGCGACTTCACCAGCCGCGCGGCCACCTCGAACGACTGGAACATCCGGACCTATTCGGATTTCATCAACCCGGCCAACGGCTTCGTCCGTAACGGCGGCGCGACCCAGATCACCAACGCGCCGGCCTCCGGCTCGACCCTGGTCGCGATCCCCAACGACAGCCGCTACCACTTCTCGCAAGGCGAGCGTGAGCGGATCAACGGCCAGGCGTCGGTCCAGTACCGTCCGGTCGAGAACGTGACGTTCACGGTCGACGGCCTGTACGCCCAGAACAAGCAGTTCGAGCGTCGCAACGACAGCACCAACTGGTTCAACCGTCCGTTCGACAAGGTGACGTTCGACAAGAACCCCACCGTCGCCACGGCGGTCCTCCTGTCCGAAACCCTCACGGGCACCAAGGACATGGGCTTCGAACAGCAGTATCGCGCCACCAAGGACACGCTGAAGTCGGTCGGCTTCAATGGCGACTGGAAGGTGAATGACCGCTTCGGCCTGAGCCTGGACGCCCACGTCTCGAAGGCCGACAGCCGTCCGGACGCCCCGAACGGCACCAGCATGACGTCGGTCTCGATCGGCGCCCCGGTCGTCTCGTCCCACAGCGTCGACTACAGCGGCTCCGTGCCGGTGCAGACCATCACCATCAACGACGCCGCGCCGCGCGGCAACGCCAACGGCGTGCTGGACGCCGGCGACCTGGGCAGCCAGGTGGCCCGCACCTCGGCCCAGCGCCAGCAGCAGAAGGTCAAGGAAATCCGTCTCGACGGTCACTGGGACCTGGACGACAACGGCAGCCGCTTCGATTTCGGGGCCGACTACCGCACGTCGACCATGATCCAGACCAGCCTCAACACCCAGCAGGACCTGGGCAGCTGGGGCATCTCCTCGCCGCGCGACGTCCAGCAATATGCTGGCAGCCTGGTGAAGCAGTTCTGCCTGGCCTGCCAGTTCAACTCGTTCGATGTCCGCCAGACGGGCGCTGGCCTGGTGTCGTTCCGCGCCAACGCGATCGACCTCTACAACGCCCTGTCCAAGCCCTACGTGGCCAAGGGTAACGCCATCGGCGTCACCGGTCAGGACAACAACCGGGTCAAGGAAAACATCTCGGCTATCTACAGCCAGTTGACCTGGAAGTCGGAACTGGCCGGTCGTCCGACCGAACTGGTCACCGGCATCCGCTACGAGCGCACCGACGTCACCTCGACCTCGCTGGTGCGGACGCCCAGCGCCATCGTCTGGACCGCCGACAACGACTTCACCGTCCAGACGTCGACGACCTACCAGCCGATCTCGGGCAAGGGTAAGTACAACAACCTGCTGCCCTCGATGGACTTCCGCGTCGACCTGCAGGACAACCTGACCGGCCGCTTCTCGTTCAGCCGCACGGTCGCCCGTCCGGAATACGGCAATCTGTTCGCCGCCCAGACGGCCGGCGCGCCGAACCGTCCGATCGCCAACGGGGCCATCCCGCTCGGCTCGTCGGGCAACCCGGACCTGGAGCCGCTGATCTCCGACAACTTCGATGTGTCGCTGGA
>JAYRLX010000204.1:0-3789 GCA_041905125.1 Caulobacter sp.
CGACATCGCCCAGGCCGATCAGCGGGCGGCCGTCATTGGGATCCTCGCGCAGCAGCCCTTCGAAGATCAGGGTGTCGAAGAGGTCGCGCCAGGCCGGCTGGCTCATCTCGCGCCCGATGCCGAAGGTTGGCAGCTGCGCCTCGCTGGGGGTGACGTCCTTGGTCTTGCCCAGCAGGTGCTCGATCACCCGCCCGCGGCCCAGCCGTCCGCCCAGACGGTGCACGGCCGATAGCGCCTTCTGCGCCGCCTCGGTGGCGTCGGTGGCGGCGGGCGGCGAGACGCAGATGTCGCAGACGCCGCAGCGGGCCACGCCTTCCTCGCCGAAATAGCGGCGCACGGCGGCCGCGCGGCAGGTGACGCCCTCCAGCATGGCGTAGAACTGGCGAAGCTTGCGCGACTGGACCTGCTTGACCTCGTCGGGCGCCTCGCGAGTCTCGATCCGGCGCCCGGCCCAGGCCATGTCGGCCGAGCCGTAGAGGGTGATGCCCTCGGCCGGCTGGCGGTCGCGGCCGGCGCGGCCGACCTCCTGCCAATAGGCCTCGATGGCGGCCGGCGGATCGGCGTGGATCACGAAACGGACGTCAGGCTTGTCGACGCCCATGCCGAACGCGATCGTCGCCACCATCACCGCGGCGTCGGCCTCCAGGAAGTCCTCAAGCCGGCGGGCGCGGACGGCCTTGTCGAGGCCGGCGTGATAGGCCAGGGCCGGCACGCCCTCGGCGTTCAGCTTTTCGGCCAGCTTCTCGGTAGCGTCGCGCGAACCGGCATAGACCACGCCCGAGCGGCCGCGCCGCTCCAGGACCAGCTCCACGACCCGGTCATGCCCCTTGCCCCGCTTGCGCTCGGCGCTGAGGGCCAGCTCCGGACGGGCGAAGCTGTCGACGAACTCGGCCGCGCCGTCCAGCCGCAGCTCGGCGCGGATGTCGTCGCGGGTCCGGGCGTCGGCCGTGGCGGTGACCGCCAGGCGCGGCACGTTGGGAAAGAGCTCCGCCAGCCGCCCCAGCATCCGGTATTCGGGCCGGAAGTCGTGGCCCCACTGGCTGACGCAGTGAGCTTCGTCGACCGCGACCAGGGCCAGCGGCGTGCGCGACAGGCGCTCCAGCATCCACGGCTGCATCAGGCCTTCGGGCGACAGGTACAGCAGGTCCACCTCGCCCGCGTCGATGCGCCGCCAGATGTCCGAGCGCTCGTCCAGCGAGATGTTGCTGTCCAGTCGCTCGGCCGCCACGCCCGCCTGGCGCAGGCCCTGGACCTGGTCGGCCATCAGGGCGATCAGCGGCGAGACCACCAGGCCGACGCCCGGCCGGATCAGCGACGGGATCTGGTAGCAGAGGCTCTTGCCGCCGCCGGTCGGCAGCACGGCCATGGCGCTGCGGCCGGCCAGGATCTCATTGACCACGCCCGCCTGCATGCCGCGGAAATCGGCGTGGCCGAAGGTGCGGCGCAGGACATCGCGCGCCTGATCGAGCTCTGGGGATTCGGGAGGAACGTACACGGGCGTGGTTATGGCGGTCCGCCCGCGCGCCGCCAAGGCAGGATCGCAGGCGCCGGCGTTTCTCTGGCGACCGCTTTAGCGGAAGGCCTGAAAACCGCCGCGTTCATATCTCGTCAATCTTGTCGCGCGTTCTGTGGGGTTCGGCTAAACGGAACGCGCTTAGAGACCCCCCGGCGCGCGCAGGAACGATACCAACATGGCGAACGGACCCTTCGGCGGAAACAAGCCGGCGAAGCCGCAACGCACCCCGCTCCAGGCCCTGATCTACTGGGGAACCGTGCTCGGCGTCTGGGGCCTGATCTTCGTCGTGGCTTTCTTCGCGGTGTTCGCCCGCGACCTGCCCGACACCTCGACCCTGTACGACGTCAAGCGCCAGCCCTCGATCAACTATCTGGACCGCTCGGGCGCCTTGCTGGCCGTGCGCGGCAGCCAGTACGCGCCGCCGGTCGACATCGACGCCCTGCCGCCCTACGTGCCGGCCGCCTTCGTGGCGATCGAGGACCGGCAGTTCTACCATCACTTCGGCTTCAACCCCTGGGGGATCGTCCGCTCGGCGGTGTGGAACGCCACCCATGACGGTCCCCAGCGCGGCGGCTCGACCATCACCCAGCAGCTGGCGCGGAACCTGTTCCTGAGCCCGGCCCAGAACTACCGCCGCAAGGCCCAGGAGCTGATCCTGGCCGTCTGGCTGGAGATGAAGTTCTCCAAGAAGCAGATCCTGGCCCTCTATATGAACCGGGTCTATTTCGGCGCCGGCGCCTATGGCATCGAGGCCGCCTCGCAGCGCTATTTCAACAAGCCCGCCAAGGACCTCTCGGTCGGCGAGGCCGCCCTGCTGGCCGGCATGATGAAGGGTCCGGCCCGCTATTCGCCGGTTTCGGCCAAGGAGCGCGCCGCCCGCCGCGCCACCATCGTTCTCGACGAGATGGTGCGCATCAAGGCCATCACCCCCGAGCAGCGCGACCAGGCCTTCAGCACCCCGGTGCAGGTCTCGGCCACCCTGGCCAACCAGCGCGCCCAGTACTTCACCGACTATATCGACGCCCAGGTCCGCTCGCTGGTCGGCGAGCCGACCGAGGACCTGGTGGTCGAGACGACGCTGGACCTGCCGATCCAGGTCGCCGCCGAGCGCGCCGTCAAGCAGGGCGTCGAGGCCTACGAGAAGCAGGGCGTCGAGCAGTCGGCCCTGGTCGCGATCGACGGCGAGGGCCGCATCCGCGCCTATGTCGGCGGCGCCGACTATGCCGACAGCCAGTTCGACCGCGCCACCACCGCCCGCCGCCAGGCCGGCTCGGCCTTCAAGCCGTTCGTCTACCTGACCGCCATGGAGCAGGGCCGCACGCCCGACATGATGGTCGTCGACGAGCCGGTGAAGATCGGCAACTGGGAGCCGCGCAACTACACCGGCAAGTACCTGGGCCAGATCACCATGCAGACGGCCCTGGCCCAGTCGATCAACACAGTCGCCGCGCGCCTGGCCAGCGAGGTCGGCACCAGCAACGTCGCCAACACCGCTCGTCGTCTGGGCATCACCAGCAAGATCCAGCTGGACCCGTCGATGGCCCTGGGCGCGGTCGAGGTCTCGCCGATGGAGATGGCCCAGGCCTACGCCCCGTTCTCGAACGGCGGCTTCCTGGCCAAGGGCTACGGCATCGAGCGCATCCGCACCGCCAAGGGCAAGGTCCTGTACGACCACAATGTCGACAAGCAGGCCCGCGCGGCGGTGATCGGCACGCCGGCCCTGCAGTACATGAACCAGATGATGCGCGAAGTCGTGACCTCGGGCACGGGCGCCCGCGCCAACGTTCCCGGCTACGACATCGCCGGCAAGACCGGCACCACCAGCGACTACCGCGACGCCTGGTTCGTCGGCTACACGGGCGGCTTCGTGACCGCCGTCTGGACCGGCAAGGACGACAACACCACCATGCGCCGCGTGACCGGCGGCGGCGCTCCGGCCGAGATCTGGCGCTCGTTCATGACCGCCGCCCTGCCGCGGCTGAAGGCCACGCCCATCCCCGGCGGCGTCGCCCCGCCGCCTGAAGCGCCCGATCCGATCGGCGACCTGATCAATCCCGCGCCGACGCCGACCGGCCCGGCGGGAGAAACGCCGGCCGGAACCGCGCCGCCCGCGGGGCAGCTGCCTTACTAAAGAAAGTCGCTCCCCCGCGATGCGGGGGAGCTGTCACGGAGTGACTGAGGGGCTAACGCGACGTTCGCCCAGCTTGGGCCCCCCCCCCCCCCGGGGCCCCCACCCCCCCCAGAGGGGGGGGGGGATGGCGACCAGCCCCACG
>JAYRLX010000204.1:3799-6874 GCA_041905125.1 Caulobacter sp.
CCGGCCCTCTGGGCCACCTCCCCCGCGATGCGGGGGAGGATCTAGCCTCCAGGCCGCTCACGCCCCGATTGCGTGCAGCTCCGCCGCGTGGGCGCGCAGCCAGGCCCTATGCGGGGCGGGGTCGCCCGCCAGCCGTTCGCACAGCGCCCAGAACCTGGGCCCGTGGTTGGCCTCGATCAGGTGCGCGCACTCGTGGGCGGCGACGTAGTCGGCCACCGCCGCCGGGGCCAGGATCAGCCGCCAGCTGTAGCGGATCGCCGCCGGCGCGCGCGGCGTGGCGGGCCGGCATGAGCCCCAACGCGCCTTGGGATCGGCCACCGCCACCGAGGGCATCGGCCGCCCCAGCGTCGCGGCGTGGACGGCGGTGCGTTCGGTCAGCACGGCCAGCGCCTCGCGCTTGGCCAGGCGGATCACCTTCAGGCCCCAGTTCGGATCGTCGGGCGCGACGATGCGGTCCTCTTCCATCCTTGCGCGGCCCGGACCGACCTCGAGGCGATAGGGCCTGTCGTTCAGGCGCAGCACGCCGCCGGGCGCCAGGCTCATGCGCTGGGGCAAGGCCGCCAGCTGCTTGGCGATCCAACCGGACTTTTCCTGGGCGAAGGCGACGGCCTCGTTCAGGCGGCGGGGACTGGGGGCCAGGGCGACGATCTCGGACTTGGCGCGATCGACGCGTAGCGAAACCCGCCGCGCCCGGCCGTCGACCCGCAGCCGCACCGGCCAGCCGCCGATCTCCAGCCGATCGCCGTCCGAGAACCTTTGAGCCATGCGCGAGAACATGACCCCTAGATCGCGTGCGAAGGTCCGCCCCGCAAGATGCTGCCGTTAGGCTTCTTCCGCGAAATTCGGGTCGCACTTGCGGATGAAGGCGCGGACGCGGGGATAGATCTCCTCGCGGAACCGGCGGCCGTTGAACACGCCATAGTGGCCGACGCTGGGCTGGACGTAGTCCAGCTTCATGTCTTCCGGAATGTTCGGGCACAGGCCGTGAGCGGCCTGGGTCTGGCCGATGCCGGAGATGTCGTCGTTCTCGCCCTCGACCGTCATCAGGCCGATGTCGGTGATCGCCTCGGGCTTCACCAACGTCCCGCGGTGCATCAGCTCGCCCTTGGGCAGCAGGTACTGCTGGAAGACGATATCGATGGTCTGGAGATAGAACTCCTCGGTCAGGTCCAGGACCGACAGGTACTCGTCGTAGAACTCCAGGTGCTTGTCGGCGCTGTCGCCGTCGCCGCTGACCAGGTGGTTGAAGTAGCGGCGGTGGGCTTCCTGGTGGCGCTCGGCGTTCATGCTCATGAAGCTGGCCAGCTGGACGAAGCCCGGATAGACGCGCCGCCCGGCGCCCGCATAGGGCGGCGGCACGGTGTAGATCATGTTCGACTGGAACCAGGTGAACGGCTTTTCCTCGGCCAGCTGGTTCGTGACGGTCGGCGACAGCCGCGCGTCAATCGGCGAGCCCATGAAGGTCATGCTGGCTGGGCGCGAGGGGTGGTTCTGCTGGGCCATCAGGGCGGCGGCCGCCAGGACGGGCGGTCCGGGCTGGCAGACGGCGACCACGTTCGGTCGCGGCCCCAGCACCTCCAGCATCTGGATCACGTGGTCGATATAGTCGTGGAAGTCGAAGCGGCCCTCCAGGACCGAGACCTCTCGGGCGTTGACCCAATCGACGATGAAGACCGCGTGGTCGGGCAGGAAGGCTTCGACCGTGCCGCGCAGCAGGGTCGCATAGTGACCCGAAAGGGGCGCGACGATCAGCACCGCCGGGTCCAGCGAGAACTTCCCGGCCCGGCGCATGTCGGCCATGTCGCGGTCGAACTGGACGACGCGCGCCCAGGGGCTTTCCCAGACCACGGTCGGGCGCACGCGAACATCGACCTGGCCGACCTTGACCTTGTCGATGTTCCACTTGGGCTTGCCGTAGCGCCGGGTGACGTTGGCGAACAGGTCCGCGCCGGCGTGCATGCGCCGGCCCAGGGCCGTGTCGCCGGCCGGGTTCAGCGGCGATCCCCAGAAGTCCCGGGCCGCCAGCGCCGCGAGGCGCATCGGGGTCGAGGCGTAATAGGCCGCCTCGTGAAGGGCGTAGAGCATGTCGCACCCGCAATGTTGCAACGCAACATAACACGCGGCGCGCTAAGAAAGTCTAGCTTTTCACGACATTTTGCGCCGCGTCACGGCGTCGCCGCGCGGAGGCGACCGCGCAAAGGGGGAGCCAGCCCCGGCGATTCAGCGACTAGCGCACTGGTTGCGACATGGTATCGTGCGCGCCTGGGCAGATGCGGAGGCGAACATGTTGACGCGGCTGGTTATCGTGAGCGTTGCGGCCCTGTCGTGGGCCGGTCCGGCGGGGGCTCAAAAGCAGCCCGATGCAGTTGAAAGCGCAGCGCCCGCCTCTTCCGGCGTAGCGCGGATTGGCTCGAGCTCGACGGCGAGCGTTGAGGGCTGTCTGAGCGTGAATGCGAGGAATCGCGGCATCACCTACCAGGCGTTTCGATCCGCGAACGGACACACTCAAGAGGTGACCGCGCACGACTTCGAGACCGTTGTCACCTACACCTGTCCGATAGCGCAAGGCGTCGTCGTGGTGGCGAAACTCGGTCGCACCCTGTTCGGGGGGTGCCGCTCCGCCGACCAGTACGAGATGACCTTCGTCCCCTCCGTGAAGCGATTGAAGATCGATGGGATCCAGAAGGACTGCGTGGTGTCCGTCGTGTCGACGAGCGGCGTCTAAGCAGCGCGTCCTCGTCCTTTCCGGCGCATGGGAGACGAGGCCGGCCAAGATCCGCGAAGCGGCGCCAGGACGAGGGTCCCGGCCACCGCTCCGGGTTATAGGCGTCCGCCGAAGCGCGCCTACCCTTCCCGGATCGCCGCCTTGATCCGCGCGGCGATGTCGGCCGGCGGCTGGTTGTAGGGGATCACGGTCCTGAAGCGGCCCTTGGGGTCCATCAGATAGATCGCCGTCGAGTGGTCCATGGTGTAGCCCGGCCCCGTCCCGACCTTGGCGTAATAGACCTTGTAGGCCTTGGCCGCGGCGTCGACCTGGCCTTGAGTCCCGGTCAGTCCGATCGTCGATTTCGGCAC
>JAYRLX010000205.1:0-6847 GCA_041905125.1 Caulobacter sp.
GACTGGATCGGCCTTCGGCTTCGGCGGGTTGATGAACCCGATGATGTAGCGGCCTTCCTCGCGGGCGATCCGCTCGGTGATCTCGCCGTGCGCCTCGATCCGGATGCGGGCCAGCATGGCGTCGGGGTCGGCGTAGAAGCCTTGGTCGTTGAGCCACGCCTCGGCCCGGTCGGTCGTGCGGGCCAGCGTCTTGCCGTCCTCGCGGCTGTCCTCGATTAGGCCCAAGGTCTCGGCGTGCGCCCAATGCCCGCCGCCGGGCGGGGTCTGGATCTCGACCCACGTCCGGCCGTGACCGTTCTCCTTGACCGCCCGATAGGCCAGCTCGACCAACGTCACGACGAGGTTGTCGCCCTTGGCCAGGGCGGCCTTGTGCCGGGGCGTCTGCACCTCGGAGCGAAGCTGCTCCCATGTGAAGGTTCTCTTGGCCTCGCCGCCCGTGGCCTTGGCGAGGGCGTAGGCCTCCTCGCTCTCGATGTAGCGGGCTTTGTCCTCGGGCGTGGCCTCGCGGGCGACCTTGATCGCGATCTGCACAAAGCGTTCGGTCCGATCGACGTCCTTGGCGATCTGCTGCGCCGTCTGGCCGTGCTGCTCGGTGAGCTGGAGGAAGGCCTCGCCCATCTCCAGATTGGTGATGTCCGACCGCTGGAGGTTCTCGACGAGGCCTTTCAGCATGCGATCGAGCGGGTCGCCGTCCTCGATCTTGCAGAGGATCAGCTTGTCGGCGGGCCAGTCGCCGCGCTCGATGTTGAGGCCCCAGCCACGATAGCGACGCTCGCCCATCGTCAGGGTCCAGGGGCGATCCTCGTCGGGCGTGGCAGTCACGCCGGGGCCTTGCAGCATGCCCTTGCTCAGCAGGCTTTCGGCCATCGACGCGATCGAGATCTCGCTCAGGCCGGTGCGCTTGCGGGCGTTGTCGGGGTCGGGGCGGATCTGGTCGTGCCGCAGCCAGACGTAGCCGTCGGGCAGGGCCTCGCTGGTCGGATCGCTCTCGGCCCGAGCGAGCGCCGCGAGGAAGGCCTGCCCTTTGTCCGTGAGGTAGGGGTTACGCAGCGCGCCCGTGCCTACGGCGACGAGATCCTCGGCCGAGAGGATCTTCAGCGTCTTGCGCGTGTTGCTCTCGTCCCGCTCGATCAGGGCCGCGAGGGCCGCGACGGTCGGGATCTGCTCGGGCGGCGTCGACTGGAGGAGGCGCAGCAGGTCGGCGTTCTGCAACGCCGTGACGGTCATGATGGACATGGAGGCTCCTAGAGCTTCTCGAAGCGGCGGGCGGCGAACCAGCCCGTGTGTTGTTCGGCGCCCGGCAGGGTCCGGCGGACGACGAGGCTCTTGCCGTCGACCGAGGCTTTGCGGATCTCGACGGTCTCGCCCTCGGCGAACGGGGCCTTGCCCTTGGCGAGCTTGAGGTCGGACATGTCGACGACGCGGGCGATGTCGCCCGCTTTCCAGCGCGTCATCGACGGCCTCCGTTGTGGGTGCGTTGAAGGTGGGCGAGCGCCTCGGCGGCCTCGCCCTTGCTCAGTCCCGCCCAGACGAACGCCCACGGCTTGCGCGGCTCGCCGACGGGATGAATGGCGAGGTCGAGGTTCGCCATCTGGCTGACCTCGGCGCGGCGCGGGTTGACGTCGATGTGCCGAAACAGGGCGTCCAGGGCTTCGGCCGGCGTGCGATGCACGGTGTAGCCGCGCCGCCGATCGTTGACGGCGGCCATCTCGCAACCCTTGGCGTAGGGCGAGAGA
This sequence comes from Caulobacter sp., assembly GCA_041905125.1. Classification (GTDB taxonomy): domain Bacteria; phylum Pseudomonadota; class Alphaproteobacteria; order Caulobacterales; family Caulobacteraceae; genus Caulobacter. The sequence continues at coordinate 1,737 of JAYRLX010000205.1, forward strand.
TGGAACACGACCGAGCGGGCCGAGGTCGCGATCAGGGTTGCGCTGTCGCTCACGACCACGCTCCCGAGAGCAGGCGATCGACGATCGCGGCGACCGTGTCGATCTGCTCGGCGTCCTCGTCGCTGATGCTGGTGTTGAAGGCGTCTTCGATCGCCATCGTCAGGTGCAGCAGGTCGAGGCTGTCGGCGCGCCAGCTCTCGATCAGGCTGGCGTCATCGCCGAGCTGCCGGCGCGGATCTCGCGGCGAGACGTGAAGCTGCGCGTACAGCAGCTCGCGGACGCGGGCCGTGCGATCGTCGCGAACGGCGTTCGTTTCGGCCTCGGCGTGGGCCGCGATCATGGCGGGAACGACCGCGCTCATCGACGGCCGCCCAGGAAGCGAGCAAGCCAGCCGCGCGGCGGCTGCGGCAGCGGCGCGACGATCGAAGAGCCTTGGAAGGCGAGGCCAGCGCCGAAGCCGACGGCCGAGAGCTGGCCGGTGACCGCGTCCTGCCGGAAGCCAGGCCTGACGATCGGGGTGGCGACGCCGGTCGCGCCGGCTAGGTAGGGGTAGGCGTCGGCGCGCTCGATCACATCGCGGCAGGTCGCGGCCAGCAGCTCGCGATGCTGGCGCATGGCCTCGGCCGCCCACTGCTGCGGCGTCTCTTCACGCTGGGGGTGGAATGCGGCGGGATAGATGACCTGCGCCGAACGGCGTTCGGGCGGCGCGGCGTCGGACAGCAACATGACGGCCCCATCCCGCACCGGAGCGATGGGGACCGTTAGGAGGTCTCAACGCTTCTCCGGCCCTGGACAAACACCCTATGTGCCTGCTCGTCCGGTGCGGGTGGCCATATCGTTAGGCGCGGGTAGTTACCCGCGTCAAGCCCCCGTGCGGATTATTACCCGCATTCGCCGCCGGTGGCGCATCGCCTAACCTTCCGGAGCTGGTAGCTGGGTGGCGAAAATGTTTGGTCGAACGCACGCGCAAAAAAGCCTGATCGTTGGTGCGGGCCTTGCCTTGGCGGTAGGCGGCTTCACGTTACTGATGATCTTCAGGGGCGGCGGCGAGAAGTCGCTCGCCAGACCTGAGCGGCAAGGCGTTGCTGCGGATATCTGCGCGCCTTCAGCAAAAGCGAAGGCTGAGGGGGCGATGGCTCGCGGGCTAATTTCGGATGCTGGTCTGCGCCATGATGGGCTTCACCTGGCGATTAGCTCCCGAGCCTGGGCGGCCATGTCTTTCGCCGAGCGTGATGCGCTCATAGGTGCTGTCGATTGCGCCGTAGCTGGGCCGAACTACCTAAAGGGCATCGTTGTGGAAACTCCCGCCGGGCTGGCTTTGCGGAAGTACACTGCCCGCGATCTCTTCGAGGCCAGGCAGCTTCAGGCGCAACGCTAGAACGACAGGTACGCTCGGATCACCTTGCCGACGATTTGAACGACCGTGTCTTCTGTGGCTCCGGACGCAAGGTCGACGGGCTGCGTCCACTTCGGATTGTACGATCTCGGCCATAGCTCGGCCTGACCATCTGGGGAGATCTCAACTTCCTTGACGGTACGCTCGACAAACCCGCCTTGGGCGCGCGTCCGCGTCACAACCACGACATCGCCGTGACGCGGCGCGTAGCCCATCGCCAGCGCGTCAACAACGTGGATCAGGGCGCCGTCAGGGATCTTCTGGTTGAAAGAGTCGCCCTTCACGCGCTCCAGCCACTGCGGGAATGGATACTCGGGCGCAGCCTGCGCTTCGGCATAGCCAAGCGGCTCCTGGGGTAGTTCATCGACAGCGAGCCAGGGGCCTGCCGCGACCTCAAACAGCACCGGCAAGGTCACGTGCGCAGGAACCGCGAGCGGGTCGGGCTTTCCTATCTCCTCGGTCTCGGCGAGCAAGTAGTCGACGTTGCACTCAAGGGCATGGGCCAGCTTGGCCAGATTTTCAGCGCGCGGGCTCGTGGTTGGGCGGCGTTGAAGGGTCCGAACGAAGTCCCGACTTAGTCCAGCCTCGCGCGATGCCCCCTCGGGCGTCTTTCCGAGCGCCTTAAGCCTTGCTTCGATCCGATCGACGAGAGTGCGGGACATAGCCCGCATCATGACGCCGGGGGAACTGGACATGAACGCGGGTAATGACCCTTGACGAAGCGGGTAATTACCCGCATCACTTCGGTCCATGCTCATCCCAGCCTTCCTCTCGCGATGCGACGCCTACGCCCAACGACGCGGCATTAGCCGCGCAAGGCTCAGCACGTTGCTCTTCAACGACGGTAAAAAGCTCGACCTCTTGGAGGCCGGGCGGGATCTCGGCGTTTTGACGCTGGAGCGGGCGACCGAAAGCCTGATCACGATGGAGCGGGCTCTGCCTGTTGAGGTGGAGTGATGCTTCAGCTCGTGACGCATCGCTGGCATTCGGTGCAACGCCCAAGGATCAGCCTTGCGGCTTGCTCGCGTAGCCCTCGATCGACCGACGTGTCGACCTCCAGTTCCGTTAGCGCCGATTGCACTGTGATGGCGCATCGCCTCGCGGCTCTCGCCGAGGAACCAATAGCGATCATCATTGCGGCGTCCGCCAGCGCACGGGCGGATTTCGGTTGCGGCGCATCGGTCTCCGGCTCGGAGTGGAACCGTTGTCGCCGATCGGCCCACCTTGGCCGAGACGCGTCGAAAAGCTGGTCTACCTTTATACGCAAACGCGGCATCACAACCCCCAGGGGTTGCAACTGCTGCACGCCGCGCGCGCACGGTCAAGCTGTTCCCTACCCGATCAGCAACTCGGTGGCGAACCGATCCGCCCACGCGATGACCTTGTCGCCCTTCGGGGCGTCGTCGCGATGGTCCTCGACCACGCGCATGAAGTTGACCAGGAAGTCGTTGCTCTTGCCCATGTCGGCGAACGTGCCGGCCACGGCCAGGGCGAGGATGCTGACGGCGCGCCATTCGTCCGATGGCGGGGTGTTGGGCGAGGTGGTGTCGGTCATCCGCCCCCCATACGCCGGCAGCTCTACAGTCACGGTTAAAATCGCGATTTTTCTCCCGCGACAGATCGCCGTTCCGCGTCGGTTGCCGCGCCGCGCAAATGCCACCGTTCATGGAACCCGGCAGGGGTTATCTCGAGCATGACGCCGCGCCTGGGGCTGGCGTCCTGCTGAATGGCGAAGGGCTGCGCGAAGGCCGCGCAGGCCTGCGCCGCGCGCGACGGCTCCAGTCCCGCAAGGCGGTCGGCCAGAAGCACCGCCGAGGCGTGCGCCAGGGCTTCCATGCGGGCCTTCAGGGTCTCGATGTCTGTCATGTCGGGGCTCCATCCTCGAAATGGGTTCTAAGCTCCGCCGCGCCGCGTGTCGTTTGCGATCGGCGGCCGGTTTTGCAACCCCGCTCCGCCCCTTCGAACAGCCTGGCGAACTCCCCGCCCGACCAGCGTCGCCAGGCCCGCGCCGCCGCCTCCTCCATCGGCGGCGGCGCACCCACCTTCACCGCCGGAGCTGGCCGATGACCAAGATCCGCGAGCCGATGAGCTTCCACGACGCCGTGACCAAGGTCGCGGGTCTGTTGGGCTGGGCGCGGACGGCCGAGGCCGTCGGCAAGGCCGAGCGTACCGTGCGCAACTGGTCCGATCCCGATACCGGCGCCCTGCCGACGATCGAGGACGCGCTGCGAATGGACGCGGCTTACCTCGCGCGAGGCGGGGCCGAGCCGCCGATGCTGACGGCCTACGCCATGCACCTCGACATGGAGAATGCGCGCCCCTCCGACCCGCGCGAGATCGCCGCGTCGATGAAGACGGCGGCGCGCGAAGCGGCCGAGGCCATGGGGGCGTTGGGCGAGGTTCTCGCCGCACCGAACGGAGATCCGACGATCCTCGCTGCGGCGCAACGCGAGTGCATGGAGGCGGGCGAGGCTTTCGTCGCCGCTGCCCGCCGCCTGGGAAAGGGAGGCAGCCAGTGACGCGCACGTCTTTCCGTTCCGGCTCCAGCTTTCGGCCGAGGGGGGCGGCAAACGAACGCCGTTCGCCGCCTGATCGTCGGGCCTGGCTGGCCATGATCGAGCGGGCCGCCGCCGCCGTGGATGCGCCGATGGAGCGCCACCTCGACTTCGCGGCCAGCCTGAAGGGGTTGAAGGCCGACAACTTCCCATTGCCGCAGACGGACGTTCGGCGGCGCTGGGGCGGGTTCTTCGTCGAGCAGGCCCGGCTTTGGCTCGATGGCGGACCGAGCACGAGAGCGGCCTTCGCGCCGCTGATCGCCAGCGGGGCCAAGGCGCTAAACGACATCCTGATTGAGGCCGGCGCCGAAGAGGCCATGGCAGCGCGTCAACGCATGGGTTTTCGGGAGGAGTGAAGATGCAAGTTGGGGGGGGCGCGCTGCTGCGCGCGCAGATCGGCGGCTGCGATGCGCCCGCCATCGCTGGCCGAGACCGCCTGACCTCGGCGGAGATCTCCTACGTGATGGGGCGGCGCGCCGCCTGTCGCGCGAGCTGGCAGGCCTGCTCGGAGATGGTGCAGCGGTCCGTTCATGACGTGCGGATGGCGTGCGATCCGGAATACGCGAAGGCGTTCGCCGCGCCCGAGGCTGTGGCGAGGGTCGCCGAGGTCGCCTCGGTCAAGCGGTCGACGTTGGCGAACACCGATGCGGCGGCCGGGCGCGTGCTAAAGGCGTTGGGATCGCTGGCGCGCAAGTTCCCGTCTCGCATGGGCGCCGACGATACGCCGCGCATCACCGCTGCCGCCGTCGCGTCCAGTATGGGCGTCACGGCCTCATGGGTCGGCCAGCGCCTGCGCAGGCTGAACATGCTCGGTCTTGTGACCTGTGATCACCCAAGCGGCGATCAGGTCCGCATGTGGGCTGTGTCCGCGCGGGGGCTCGCCGAGATCGCGCTGCTGGACGCTGGCGGCCAATGAGCCGACCGCCCGAGCTTTCCTTTGGAGATCCCGTCGTCGATCGCGCCGTCGAGGTCGCGGCGGCGTCCTATGGCGACGACCTGATGGCCGTATTCGCGGGCGTCTGCACTCGCGACCGGCGCTGTCTGTCGGCCGCCGCGTCCGGCCTTCACCGCGCCGGGACGATGAGCCTGGATGAAGCCGCCGACGCGCTCGGCCTGTCGGCGAAGTCCGTTCGCGTTACGCGCCATCGTCGCATGGTGGC
>JAYRLX010000206.1:0-6809 GCA_041905125.1 Caulobacter sp.
GGAGCCGCCGGAGCCGGAGGGGCGGGCGGCGCCGGCGGCGCGGCTTCAGCGGCCGGCGCGGCGTGAGCCGGTTCAGCCGGCGGGGCCGGCGGCGCGGGCGGCAGCGGCGCGCTCGTCACCTTCGCCGGCGGCACCGGCGGGATCGGCGGCGCGATCTGGCGGGTCACGGCGAAGGCGGCCAGCGGCGCGGCGACCAGCGCGATGGCGCCGATGCAGAGCGCGACGGTCAGCGGTCGGCGGCGGACGGGCGTGTCGATCATGATGTTGGCGATCCTTGATTTCAGCGTGCGGCTGTCGGCGGCCATCGGCAGCGAGGCGGCCGGGGCGAGCAGCGGCGTGGGATGGGCCGCCAGGCGGACCAGGGTGCGGGCGTAGAGGGCGCGGTCGATCGTTCCGAGCGCGGCGGCGTCGGCCGCCTCTTCCGAGCGCTGGCGCAGCACGGCGTGCAGGCGCCAGACCAACGGGTTGAACCAGAAGATCGCCAGCACGACCCGGGAGATCAGCAGGAAGACCCAGTCGTGGCGGCGCAGATGCGCCAGCTCGTGGGCCATGATCGCCGGGGCGGTGTGGCGCTCTGCCAGGGTGGCGGGGTCGATCAGGATGGCGCCGGGGGCGACGCCCCAGCTGAGCGGGCCGGCCACGCGGTTGGTGCACACCAGGTTGGGGCGGTCCGCCGGCGGCAGGTCCTCGATAGGCGCCAGCCAGACGGGGCAGGTGACCGGCTCGGCCTTCCGGGTCCAACGGGTCAGGGTGCGCAGGCCCAGGGCCAAACGGCCGCTGATCAGCGCGGCGCCCAGCAGCCACAGGCCGCCCAGGATCGCGCCCGGGGTCATCCAGGCCGGGGCGGAGGGGGCGGGGAGGGGCGGCGCGGCCGGGGCGCTCAGCAGGGCGATGGGGGCGTCCTCGATCGGCGGCAGCAGGGCCAGCTCGATCGGCGGCAAGGCGTTCATGATCACCGGCAGGGCCAGCAGCAGGCAGACGGTCCCGCGCAGGATGTCCACGCGCTCGACCGGGCGCTGCGTCAGACGGCGCGAGGCGGCCAGGCCCGCGCCGGCGATCAGGCTGGACTTGACCAGCAGCGAAATCAGCAGCGTCCAGGTCATTGCTTGCCCTCCCCGCCTTTCGCCTCGACGGCCTTGTCGATCATCGCCTCGAGGGCGGCGGCCTCTTCCGGCGTCAGCTTCTGGCCCAGGCCCAGCAGGGCGCTGGCGGCGCTGGCGGCCGAGCCGGCGAAGAAGGTGTCGATCAGCCTGCGCAGGGCGCCGACCGCGACGGTCTCGGTGGCCTGGGCGGGGCGATAGGCGACGCCATGCGCGCCCGGAGAGCGCTCGACCAGGCCCTTGTTCTCGAGGCGCACCAGAAGGGTGCGGACGGCGGAGTCGCTGAGCGTATCGGCGAGAGCGGCGCGGACCTCGGCGGTCGTACCGGTCTCGAGGCGGCACAGGGTCTCGAAGACCTCGCGCTCGCGTCGGGGCAAGGAGTCGATCAAGGCGGCCTCCGTTGACTGTTCGCTACATCCGTAGCGCTACATTTGTAGCGACGAAAGTGAACTCGCCGTAATGCGAAGATCGCTGCAAGACGGGGCGGCGTTCGGGGGAGCGCCGCCCCGCTCACCCTTAGGCGTGTTCCAAAGTACGCGCCTGGGGCTGGTGGGTGTCGAGGGCCGCGTCAGGATTGGCCATCTCGGTCACCGCATTGGCGAAGCTCAGATATTCGGCGGCGAAATCCAGCGGCAGGATCTCGACCAGCCAGGCGTTCTCGACCCAGACCTCGATCACGTGGAAGTGGCCGCCGCGATCGCAGACAAAGGCGTCCCAGCCCTTGGCCGCCGCGCGGTCCAGGACCGCCTGGCGCTCCATCGAGACGCTGAGCGCGAAGTGGGTCGGCGAGCGGCGCTCGGCGGCTTCGGCCTGGCGCACGAACACCGCGCCGGGGTCGCCGTTGGGGACCATGACGCTGCCGGCCGGATAGATTTCGATGGCGGTGCCCATGCCGTCGGCCTTGAACACCATTTGGCTACCCGGATTGGGTGGGAAGTCGACGGCCACGCCGCCCATGATGTCGGCGAAGAATTCCGCGACGCCTTGAGGATCGATGGCGCTGACGGACAGATGATGGATCACGATCTACCCCTGAGGACTGGGCGCAGCGGGGCTCACGACGCGCGACAACGGTCACGGGCCTGGGCCTAGGCTCGCCAATTGCTGTGTAAAAAACGGCGTTACGCGCCGGAGCGGCGGGGTTTACGGGCGCTGATCTTGCCGCTCAACTTACAAGACCTTCATGACTTCGAATTAACCTTGAGCATGACGCGGCCGTCGCCGCTGGCGCGCCCACGGGGTGGGGGCCCTGACAGCTTCACTTGATCCAGGACAATGTCCGCGAGCGGCGCCGGTGGCTTACCGAGGCCGGAGGCGTTTTATGCGTAGCGAGTTGTTTGAAGGTCTGCCCAACGTCGTGGCGGCCTTGATTGTCATAGGCTGTATCGCGGTCATCTTCGGGTTTCGAGTGCGGAGGCCTGCAAGGCCCCGGGCGGCGGCGGTCCCTCCGGTTCCGCGGTTCGAGGACGGCGCCTTCGCGGAGCGACCCCATCAGGACCACCCCGCCTTTGGTCAGTCCGCCCAGGAGAGACTGACGCCTCAGCTGAACGCGCTGGTCGAACGCGCCCGCGCGCACGGCTTCGAGGCGCACTATGAGGTGAGCGGCGAAGGCGATGCGGCCAAGCACCGCCTGGAGATCAAGCGCCCGGATCACCCCGCCGACCAGCCGCTGCCCTATATCGCCTTTTCGGCGGGCGAGGCGGGCCTGGTGGACGCCATCTATGGCGGGATGTTCCCTGGGCCCATCGATCACAACGGGGCGGATACGGAGATCGATTGGCGCACGGTCCGCTGGGATCAAGTCGACAACGTCCTGGCGACCTTCGCGCACAAGGTCTTCGCGCGGTTCGACTAGTCCTCCAGATCCGGCTTGTGCATCCACGAGCGGAATCCGCCGCCGTGTGCGCGGGCGAGGACGACCGCCTCTCTGAAAAGCTGTCTTAGAGCTGCGTTGGTCAGAGGCTGTTCGCGTCTCAGGAATAGTCTGCCGTCGTCTGTCGTCCGGACGATGCGCCATCCCGGGAAGTCCAGATCTTGGGCCAGCCGCTCCGGGGGAACATCTATCCTGATCTCGACCTCGTGCGCTTTGCGCCGGTCCAGGCCCGAACTGCTGCGAAAGGCCCAGAACAGCGAATTCGGGCGCCAGAGGTTCAGGATCGTGCGCCTGAGATCCGGCGGATAATCGGAGAGAGGGCCCATGCCCTACGATAACCTGGGGGCGTGAAGCGGCAAGCGATCGCCGAGGCCGCTGGCGCTAATCCCGGATCGCGATCAGCGACTTGGTGACGACCAGGATCTTCTCGTCGACGTGTCGCGCGTCCGGGAAGAGGAAGCCGAACTGGGCCTTGTCCAGCAGGCGGGCGTGCTGGACGGCGCGCATCGCCTCGCCCATGTCCGCGGACTTGGGCCACCAGCCATAGCCTCGCTTCAGCAGCATGCGGGCCCGCGCCTGTTCCGAGCGCCAATGGAAGAAGGGCGCCGAGAAGTGCGGCTCGATCGGGAACCAGAAATAGGGCGTCTGGACGTAGTAGCGCGGCGCCAGGCGCCGGCACTCCCGGGCGAAGGCCTCCATGCGCGGCCAGTCGCCGACATGCTCGACCACCGAGTTCGAATGGACGAGGTCGAAGCTCAGATCAGCGTGGTCCGAGAGATCGCAGGCGTCGCCGACCACGGCGCTGAACAGCGGATCGTCCACCGTGAACGGCTGCGGATTGAACAGGCTGACATGGACCTTCCGCGACGCCAGGAAGTCGTGGTCGAACAGCAGCCGCCAATAGGCCGGCTCGCCGCCCAGGTCGGCGATGCGGCACTGGCCGCGCTCGGCGAAGGTCTTCTCGATCAGGGCGACGACATGCGCGGCCCGCGCGCGCCGGAAGCGCGTCGCCAGCGAATTGGCGCTGCCGGTTTCCTGAAGCGCGTGAATGAGGCTCATGCCGCAGTCATGGGCCGGGCGGCTTGAGATTTCGTGTATGGCGCGGGGATCAGAACCCGGCGGCCTTGCGGCGCAGGCCCAGCTCGTCCAACTGGGCGGCCTCGAAGGCGCCCTGCTTCTTGGCGGCCAGCACCTTGGCCTGCTCGGCGACGTGCTCGTACTTCTTGAGGTTCTCGAAGGCTTCGGCCAGGGCGTCGCGCGCGCCAACCTCTTCCTCCTGGCACAGCTCGATCTGGACCATCATCTCGGCGCGGCGGCGCTTATGACCTTCGCGATAACCGATCATGTACCAGCCGGCCGAGGCGTCGCCCTCGGCGCGCTTGGCTTCGGCCTCGGCCTCGGCGTCCAGCATGGCCACCCGCAGCTCGGCGGCCGTCCGGCGCTCGACGATCTCGGCGAGGCGCTTTTGCAGGGTCTCGACCTCGTGGGTGGAGATGCGGATCAGCGAGGCGGCCCACTTGGTCATCAGTACTCACTCTGCAGGATCTGGCCCAGCATGCCGAAAGAGTCGTCGAGACTGGTTGCCTCTTCCTTATCCTGGCTCAGAAAAGCCTCGATCGCCGGGTTCAGGCGGATCGCGCGGTCGACCACGGGGTCGGCCCCGGCGCGATAGGCGCCAATGCGGATCAGCTCTTCCATGTTCGCATAGGCGGCCATGACCTGGCGCGCGCCCTTGACGATCTCGCGCTCGTGCGGGAGCTGGCAGCCGGGCATGGTCCGGCTGATCGACTTCAGCACGTTGATGGCCGGGAAGCGGCCGCGCTCGGCGATCGCGCGCTCCATGACGATGTGGCCGTCAAGGATACCGCGCGTGGCGTCGGCGATCGGCTCGTTGTGGTCGTCGCCGTCCACCAGCACGGTGAAGAGCGCCGTGATCGGGGCGGCGGTGGTGCCGTCGGCGCGGATCGGGCCGGGACCGGCGCGCTCCAGCAGCTTGGGCAGCTCGGTGAAGACGGTGGGCGTATAGCCCTTGGTGGTCGGCGGCTCGCCGGCGGCCAGGCCGATCTCGCGCTGGGCCATGGCGAAGCGCGTGACCGAGTCCATCAGGCACAGGACTTCCTGGTCCTGGTCGCGCATGTACTCGCTGATCGCCAGGGTCATGTAGGCGGCCTGGCGGCGGGTCAGGGCCGGCTCGTCCGAGGTGGCGACCACCACGACGGCGCGGCGCAGGCCTTCCTCGCCCAGGGTCTCCTCGACGAACTCGCGGACCTCGCGGCCCCGCTCGCCGATCAGGCCGACGACGACGGCGTCGCAGGTGGCCTCCTTGGCCAGCATCGACAGCAGCACCGACTTGCCGACGCCCGAGCCGGCGAAGATGCCCAGGCGCTGGCCGCGGCAGGTGGTGGTGAAGACGTTCATCGACCGCACGCCCAGGTCCAGGCGCTCGCCGACCCGGCCGCGCGCGTGGGCCGGCGGCGGCGGAGTCTTCAGCGGATAGGGAACCTCGCCCTGGGGCAGGGGGCCGAGGCCGTCGATCGGCTCGCCGAAGGCGTTGATGATGCGGCCCAGCCAGGCCTTGGTTGGGCGGACCACGGCGCCTTCCGGCACGATGCGGATCTCCGCGCCGGGCGCGACGCCTTCGACGGGGCCGAAGGGCATCAGCAGGGCGCGGGTTTCGCGGAAGCCGACGACCTCGGCGGGCAGGGCCGTTTGGCCCAGGCGCTCGATCTCGACCCGGGCGCCGACCGCCAGGCGGGTCAGGCCGCCGCGCGCCTCGATCAGGAGGCCGTTCACGGCGGCCACGCGACCAAAGATGGTCAGCGGGTCGATGCGTTCGACGGCGGCGATGAGACTGCGCAAGCTGGACCCCGAAACCCCACGGCGGCGCCGAACTTGGCTGTTGCCCCCGTGTCGCCACAGTCGGGCAACGTGGTTAACCAGGTATGAAATCAGCGCCCGGGTGCGACGTCTTTGGGTGCGACCAATTGGTCGGTGAAGAACTGGACGACGGCGGCGTTGAAGTCGCGGTGGAAGGCCTGGCGGTCGAAATCGGGCGCGCTGGCGCACAGATAGGCCAGATCGGTCGGCGGCGTCGCCGCGCAGGGCGAGAGGAAGTCGAAGTGGCCCGCGCCGGCGACCACGCGATAGTCGTGGGGGCGCTTCAGATTCCGATGCACGGTCTCGGCGTAGTCGTCTCCAGGCAGGATCTCGTCGTTGGCGGCCTTCCACAGCTGGACAGGCGCCGTGATCCCCTTGAGACCACGCTCGCTGAAGGCGAAGCCCAGGGCGGGCGCGGCGGAGATGACGGCCTTGATGCGCGGGTCGTGAACCCACCGCGCGACGAGGGCGTCCCCAGGGATGGGCCGGCTGGCGGTCAGCTTGCAGTCGAAGTTGTTCGGAGCGGTGCGGCAGTGTCCGGCCATCCGCGAGAGGTCGGGCTCTCCGCCCGCCGCCGCCAGCACCGTGAAGCCGCCGGACGAGAAGCCGAAGGCGCCGACGCGCTCGGCGTCCAGCTTGGCCTTCAGCGGCGAGGCGTCCAGCATCCAGCCGATCAGCGCCGACAGGGCCGCCGGCCGGTCGGCCATGGCGGTGGCGCGGCTCTGGTCGCGATAGTTGTCGCCGGGGTGGGTGAGCGCCGCGACGACGAAGCCGGCCTCGGCCAGGGCCTGGGCGGTGTCGGCATGGCCGCCGAAGAAGCCGCCATTGCCGTGCGACATGACGATCAGCGGCAGGTGCTCGCCGACGATCGGCGCGCCGGCGGCGACGGTCTGGGCGTTCAGGCCCAGGCGCATCGGCGAGGGCGCGGCGTCGGTGGGATACCAGACGCCGACCTCCAC
>JAYRLX010000207.1:0-6785 GCA_041905125.1 Caulobacter sp.
GATCGACTCCGACGAGTTGGTCAACCGCATGGTCGCCAAGAACGCCGACGTGAAGTTCAAGAGCGGCTCGATCAGCTTCCTGGCCATCCTGGTCCAGCTGCTGCCGATCCTGCTGGTCGTCGGCGTCTGGCTGTTCTTCATGCGCCAGATGCAAGGCGGGGCGAAGGGCGCGATGGGCTTCGGTAAGTCCAAGGCCCGGCTGCTGACCGAGAACAAGAACCGCATCACGTTTGAAGACGTGGCGGGCGTCGACGAGGCCAAGGAAGAGCTGCAGGAGGTCGTCGACTTCCTGAAGGACCCGGCCAAGTTCCAGCGCCTGGGCGGCAAGATCCCGAAGGGCGCCCTGCTGGTCGGCCCTCCCGGCACCGGTAAGACGCTGATCGCCCGCGCCGTCGCCGGCGAGGCGGGCGTGCCGTTCTTCACCATCTCGGGTTCCGACTTCGTCGAAATGTTCGTCGGCGTCGGCGCTAGCCGCGTGCGCGACATGTTCGAGCAGGCCAAGAAGAACGCGCCCTGCATCATCTTCATCGACGAAATCGACGCCGTCGGTCGCCATCGCGGCGCCGGCCTGGGCGGCGGCAACGACGAGCGCGAGCAGACGCTCAACCAGCTGCTGGTCGAGATGGACGGCTTCGAGGCCAACGAAGGCATCATCCTGATCGCCGCCACCAACCGTCCCGACGTGTTGGATCCGGCCCTGCTGCGTCCGGGCCGCTTCGACCGTCAGGTCGTGGTGCCGAACCCCGACGTTTCGGGCCGCGAGAAGATCATCCGCGTGCACATGAAGAACGTGCCGCTGGCCGCCGACGTCGACGTCAAGACGCTGGCCCGCGGCACCCCGGGCTTCTCGGGCGCGGACCTAGCCAACCTCGTCAATGAGGCCGCCCTGATGGCCGCCCGCAAGAACCGCCGCATGGTCACCATGAGCGACTTCGAGCAGGCGAAGGACAAGGTCATGATGGGCGCCGAGCGTCGCTCGATGGCCATGAACGAGGAAGAAAAGAAGCTGACGGCCTATCACGAGGGCGGCCACGCCATCGTGGCCCTGAACGTCCCGCTGGCCGACCCGGTGCACAAGGCCACCATCGTGCCGCGCGGCCGGGCCCTGGGCATGGTCATGCAGCTGCCGGAAGGCGACCGCTACTCGATGAAGTACCAGCAGATGACCAGCCGCCTGGCCATCATGATGGGCGGCCGCGTGGCCGAGGAGCTGATCTTCGGTAAGGAGAACATCACCTCGGGCGCCAGCAGCGACATCAAGGCCGCCACGGACCTGGCCCGTAACATGGTCACCCGTTGGGGCTATTCCGACGTGCTGGGCACGGTGGCCTATGGCGACAACCAGGACGAGGTGTTCCTGGGCCATTCGGTCGCCCGCACCCAGAACGTCTCGGAAGAGACCGCTCGCCTGATCGACAGCGAGGTCAAGCGCCTGGTGCAGTACGGCCTGGACGAGGCCCGCCGCATCCTGACCGAGAAGATCGAGGACCTGCACACCCTGGGCAAGGCCCTGCTGGAATACGAGACCCTCTCGGGCGAGGAGATCGCCGGCGTGCTGAAGGGCGTGCCGCCCAAGCGCGAAGAGGAAGAGACCAAGGAGACGATCGTGGCGCCGTCGCTGGTGCCGCTGTCTCCGGGCGCGGGCGCCAGCGTCACCGCCTGAGGCCAAGCGCTTCCCAAGGATCAAGCCGGCTCGAAAGGGCCGGCTTTTTTCTTGTCCAGCTGCAACCCGTTCGCAACGGGGGCGTTCGAGCTTCACCGCAAGTTCGCGATCCGGGGCGACGCCGACCTATGGTCACCACGCTGACAGACGACACGGCCGGCGCGACCATCGCCTTTGGCGACTGGACGGAAGCCGGCTTGCCGGCGCCATCCGCCTGGCCCGCCGCCCTGAAGGTCGCCGCCGGCATGATGCTGGCCTCGCCGATCCCGTCGTTCCTGGCCTGGGGCGAGCGCGCCGCCACCCTGCACAACGACGCCGCCCGGACGATGCTGGACCTGCCCAACGTGGCGGGCCGCCCCCTTGCCGAGGTCCTTCCCATCGCCCAGGCGGGCGAAGTGCTGGCGCGGGGCCGCGCCGGCGAAAGCGTCAAGCTGGAGAACGTGCCCTTCACGCGGGCCGGGCAGGACGCCTGGTGCAACCTGCTGGCCTCGCCCGTGCGCGACGAGGAGGGCGTGGTGCAGGGGGTGCTGGTCCACTGCAACGACATCACCGCCCGCGTCCTCGACGACCGCGCGCGCCTGGCCAAGGAACGTCGCTACCGCGCCCTGTTCGAGTCGATGGACGAGGGCTTCTGCGTCATCGAGTTCCTCGACGGCCCGCACGGTCCCGACAGCGACTACATCCACATCATGGCCAACGCCGCCTACGAACGGCACGCGGGCATTCCCAATGTCGTCGGCCAGAAGCTGCGCGAGATGGTGCCGGACGAAGCCGACGCCTGGGTCGCGCGCTACGGCGAGGTGCTGCGCACGGGCGTGCCGATCCGCTTCGAGCAGGAGCTGGTCGCCACGGGCCGGCATCTGGCGCTGTCCTCGTTCCGGATCGAGCCTCCGGAGCTGAAGCAGGTGGCCGTGCTGTTCCAGGACGTCACCGACCGCAAGCGGACCGAGGCCAAGCTGCGGAACCTGAACGAGACGCTCGAGGCCCGCATCGCCCACGCCCTGGAGGAGCGCGAGCGGACCGAGGAAGAGCTGCGCCAGGCCCAGAAGATGGAGGCGGTCGGCCAACTGACCGGCGGCCTGGCCCACGACTTCAACAATCTGCTGGCCGGCATTTCGGGCGCCTTCGAGATGATCAGCGCCCGCCTGGCCCAGGGCCGCACCGGCGATGTCGAGCGCTATCTGGGCGCGGGGCAAGGCGCGGCGCGGCGGGCCGCGGCGCTGACCCATCGCCTGCTGGCCTTCTCCCGCCGCCAGACCCTGGCCCCCAAGGCGATCGTCATCAACCGGCTGATGGCCGACTTCGTGGAGCTGGTCCGCCGCACGGTGGGCCCGTCGATCGATGTCGAGATGGTGGCGGCGGCCGGCCTGTGGCCGACCCTGGTCGACTCCAACCAGCTCGAAAACGCCCTGCTGAACCTGTGCATCAACGCGCGCGACGCCATGCCGGACGGCGGGCGGATCACGATCGAGACTGGCAATCGCTGGCTGGACGAGCGCACCGCCCGCGAGCACGGGCTGGAGGCGGGCCAGTACGTCTCGGTCTGCGTCAGCGACACCGGCTCGGGCATCGACAAGGCGACGCTGGAGCGGGTGTTCGATCCCTTCTTCACCACCAAGCCGATCGGCCAGGGCACGGGGCTGGGCCTCTCCATGGTCTACGGCTTCGCGCGCCAGTCGAACGGCCATGTGCGGATCTATTCCGAGGTCGGCCAGGGCACGATGGTCTGCCTCTATCTGCCGCGCCACCTGGGCGAGGAGGACGAGGAGCCGACGCCCGCCGCGCTGGACGCCGGGGCGACCCACGCTGGCCAGACGGTGCTGGTGGTGGACGACGAGCCGACGGTGCGGATGCTGGTGGTCGACGCCTTGAGCGAGCTGGGCTACGCGGTTCTGGAAGCCCAGGACGGCGCGGCGGGCCTGCGCATCCTGCAAGGCGATCGCCGGGTCGATCTGCTGATCACCGATGTCGGCCTGCCGGGCGGACTGAATGGCCGCCAGGTGGCGGACGCGGCGCGCGCTCTGCGTCCCGACCTCAAGGTGCTGTTCATCACCGGCTATGCCGAGAACGCCGTGCTGAATCACGGCCATATCGAGCACGGCATGGAGGTCCTGACCAAGCCGTTCGCCATCGGCGACCTGACCGGGCGCATCGACCGGATGCTGTGCGAGGGGTAAAAGCCGGGCCATGAGCCTCGCCGCCCGCCTCACCGCCGCGCGTCCCCAGGTGATGGGGATCGTCAACGTCACGCCCGACAGCTTCTCGGACGGCGGCCGGTTCTTCGATCCGGCGGAAGGGATCGAGCACGCGCGCCGCCTGATCGCTCAGGGCGCGGACATCCTCGACATCGGCGGCGAGAGCACTCGGCCTGGCGCGGCGTCGGTCTCGGCCTTCGAGGAGATTCGCCGGGTCGTCCCGGTGATCGAGGCGGTCGCCGCAGCCAGCGCGGTCCCCCTCTCGATCGACACCATGAAGCCCGAGGTCGCCCGCGCGGCGGTCAAGGCGGGGGCGACGATCTGGAACGACGTCAGCGCCCTGCGCTTCGCGCCCGAAGCTCCCGAGGTCGCCGCCGAGCTCGGCTGCGACGTCGTGCTGATGCACATGCTGGGCGAGCCGGGGACCATGCAGGACGCCCCGCGCTATGACGATGTCGTCGCCGAGGTCGAGGCCTTCCTGCTGGCCCGCGCCTTCACCGCCATGGCCGCCGGGGTGGCCAAGGAGAAGATCTGGCTCGATCCCGGCATCGGCTTCGGCAAGACCGCCCCGCACAACCTCGCCCTGTTGGCGGCCCTGCCGAGGTTCGTGGCCCTGGGCTATCCGATCCTGCTCGGCGCCAGCCGCAAGCGGTTCATCGCCAGCGTCGATCCCTCGGCGCGCGAGGCCGACGACCGCCTGGGCGGCTCCCTGGCCGCGCACCTGGCCGCCGCCGCCGCCGGCGCAGCGGCGGTCCGGGTCCACGACGTGCGCGAGACGGTCCAGGCCCTGGCGGTCCAGGCGGCGATCGCGGGGGCCTAGCCGCCGCTCAGCCGCCAGTAGGTGGCGTATCGTTGGTGGGCGATGCGGTGGTAGGGGACAAGCCGCACCGCGCCGCCGTCGGCCGAGGCCACGGTGAACTCCAGAGGCTTGCCTGTCGGCTGGATGCGGGCGGCGACCGAGGCGGGATCGCCCGACAGCGTCGGCGGCGCGAACGGGCCGTCGTTGTACTTTCCATAAAGCCGCTCGTTGACGACGATGTCCGCGCCGGGCGGCAGGCCTTCGGTCCCCAACGCGGCGGCCAGCACCAGAGGGCCATGGGTGAAGGCGGCGATGTTCGTCGAGGCCGGGTCGGTCTCGAAGCCGGTCCGCATCTCCAGGCGCAGCTCGACCGTGTCGCCGTCGTTCCAGGTGCGGGGGATCTCGAGGAAGCCGGGGGTCTGTGACCGTAGGGCGACCTTGCCGTTGACCAGCACCACGGCCGTGCGGCTCCAACCCGGATGGCGCAGCTTCAGCGTCAGGGCGGTCGGGCGTTTCAGGCTCCAGCGCAGGGTGGTGGTCGGATCGTCCGGGAAGGTCGTGGTCTGGGTCAGGATCGCGTCTTGGGCTTTCCAAGCGACCTTCGACGGGATGAACAGGTTCACGTACAGCGTCTTGGCGTCGTGGAAGTAGATCGAGTCCCGGTACTTGGCGTGGTTCTCCATGCCCGTGCCGGTGCAGCACCAGAACGAGTCGACGGGCGTGCAATAGAGCTTCATGTAGCCCGGTCGCGCGCCCTGGAAATAGGTGACCATGCCGCTGTCGGGGTCCTGCGAGGCGAGGATGCCGTTGTAGAGCGTGCGTTCGTAATAGTCGGCGTACTCCGCGCGGGGATCCTGGGCGAACAGGGCGCGGGTCAGCTTCAGCATGTTGTGCTGGCAGCAGGTCTCCGAGCCCTTGGCCGAGAAAACGTGCTTTTCGAAGTCGGCCTTGGGGAAGAAGTGTTCGCCGTCGCCCGTCCCGCCGGTGGCGAAGGCGCGAGTCCGCGTCACGGTCCGCCAGAAGAAGACGGCGGCGTCGCCATACGGCGCCTGGCCGGTCGTCTCGTGGACGCGCTGGAAGCCGACGACCTTGGGGATCTGGGTGTTGGCGTGCAGGCCGTCCAGCGTGTCGCGTCCCTGGGACAGCGGCGTCAGCAGGGCCTTGTGCGAGAAGCGCTCTGCGGCGGTCCGGTAGCGCCCATCCCCGGTCAGGACGAAGAGGTCGGCGAGGACCTCGTTCATGCCGCCATGCTCGGTCGCCAGCATGGCCTCGAACTGCGCGTCGGACAGCGGCGCGGTCGCCTGGACCGTCCAGTCGGCCAGGCGCAGCAGCACGGCGCGGCTGGCCTGGCTGTCGGCCAATCGCCAGCCGTCGCGCAGGCCGGCGAACACCTTGTGCAGGGTGTACCAGGGCACGCCGGTGATCTTCTCGCCGCGGATATGGGCCTCGACCAGGGCCGGACCTTTCGGGAAGGCGCAGACGAGGCCGGAGTTCGAGGCGGCCTGGCAGGCGGCCAGCTCCTCGGCGATATAGTCGACGCGCTGCTTGAAGCGGGCGTCGCCGGTCGAGCGATACATCAGGGCGCAGGCCGACTGGTAGTGGCCCAGGGTGTGGCCGTGGCAGTTGATGTCGGCCCAGGTGGCTTCGGATTCCCAACCGCCGTAGGGCGGAGCCTTGGGCTTGAGGCCGGCGTTGCTGCGGAAGGCGCTGAGCAGGCGGTCGGGCTCCAGCGACAGCAGATAGGCTTCTGTCTGGCGCTGGGCGTGCAGGAAGGGGCTGTCGAGCAGCTCGACATCGCGCATGTCGAAGGCGGAGAGCGAGGCGGTGGCGCGCGAAGGCGCGGCGGCCAAGGCGGGAGACGCCATCGCGCCCACGGCGCCGGCCAGCACGTACCGCCGGGGCCAACGCGGGCCTCCGGAGCAGCAGTCACCATGGGCCATGCGAAACTCCCTGACGCGATGCGGCTGCGCGCCGCTTATTAGTAGGAGTAATAGGGGCTGAATGACGCCGAGGAAAGCGCTTCGGCGAGGCCTCCCCATCGCCGCGATTCCCGCCTAAACCTGCCGGCATGTCCCAAGCTCCCGCCCAGGCGCCGCAAGGCCGCGTTCTCGTCATCGCCGGATCGGAC
>JAYRLX010000208.1:0-6769 GCA_041905125.1 Caulobacter sp.
CCCCTGTGGGGGGGTGGTGTGGGCGCACGGGGGCGTGGGCGTGCGACGAGGCAAGCTCAGCGGGGCTTCCCCCTCCGGCCTTCGGCCACCTCCCCCGCTGGGGGGAGGATTTCAGCCCCTTGCTTATTATACGATCGTACAGCAACACTTCCCCATCACTCGGGGGAGAACGACCATGGCCGCGACGGAGACCCGCGACGCCGTCATCATCGGCGGGGGGCATAACGGCCTCGTCTGCGCCTTCTACCTGGCCAAGGCGGGGCTGAAGGTCACGGTCTGCGAGGCGCGGGGCGTCGTCGGCGGGGCGGCGGTGACCGAGGAGTTCCACCCCGGCTTCCGCAATTCGGTGGCCAGCTACACGGTCAGCCTGCTCAACCCGCGCGTCATCGCCGACATGGGCCTGCGCGACTACGGCCTGACGTTCCTGGAACGGCCGATCTCGAACTTCCTGCCGCTCAGCGACGACAAGTACATCAAGCTGGGCGGGGGCCTGGAGCGCACTCAGGAGCAGTTCCGCAAGTACAGCCGCCGCGACGCCGAGGTGCTGCCGGCCTACTACGCCATGCTGGACGAGATCGGCGACGTGCTGCGCGCCTTCGCCCAGGAGACGCCACCGAACCTGGGCGACGGCCTGCCCGGCTTCCTGCGCGCCCTGCGCCAGGGCGGGCGGCTGGCCCTCTTGCCCCGCGAGCGCAAGCGCGACCTCTTGGATCTCTTCACCAAGAGCGCCCGCGACGTGCTGGACGGTTGGTTCGAGAGCGATGCGGTCAAGGCCGCCTTCGGCTTCGACGCCGTGGTCGGCAACTTCGCCAGCCCCGACACGCCCGGCTCGGCCTACGTCCTGCTGCACCACACCTTCGGCGAGGTGAACGGCAAGAAGGGCGCCTGGGGCCACGCGGTCGGCGGCATGGGCGCGATCACCCAGGCCATGGCCAAGGCCTGCCAGGCGGCGGGGGTCGAGATCCTGCTCGACGCGCCGGTCGAGGCCGTCCACGTGGACGGCAAGAAGGCGGTCGGCGTCCAGCTGGTCGATGGCCGCAGCGTCATGGCCCCGATCGTCAGCGCCAACGTCAATCCGGCCCTGCTCTACAAGAAGCTCGTCCCGCCCTCGGCCCTGGCGCCCGACTTCCGCAAGGCGGTCGACGGCTACAAGAACGGCTCGGGCACTTTCCGGATGAACGTCGCTCTGTCCGAGCTGCCCAGCTTCACCTGCCTGCCGGGCAAGGACGCGGCCGAGCACCACCAGTCGGGGATCGTGATCGCTCCGAGCCTCGACTACATGGACGCGGCCTATCGCGACGCCAAGGCGGGCGGGATCAGCAAGGCGCCGATCGTCGAGATGCTGATCCCCTCGACCATCGACCCGTCCCTGGCCCCGCCCGGCCAGCACGTGGCCAGCCTGTTCTGCCAGCAGTTCGCCCCGACCCTGCCCGACGGCCGAGGCTGGGACGACGAGCGCGAGGCGGCCGCCGACCTGATCATCGACACGGTCGAGAAATGGGCGCCCGGCTTCAAGGCCTCGGTCCTGGGACGGATGATCCTGTCGCCGCTGGATCTCGAACGAAAGTTCGGCCTGATCGGCGGCGACATCATGCACGGCCACATGTCGCTGGATCAGCTGTGGGCCACCCGCCCCTTCCTCGGCCACGCCAGCCACCGCGCGCCGATCGCCGGGCTCTACATGTGCGGCGCGGGCACCCACCCCGGCGGCGGGGTGTCGGGCAATCCGGGGCGGAACGCCGCACGCGAAATCCTGCGCGACAAGGACTTCGCGCTGGCGGTGAAGCTGTCGGTGGAGGGGCGGTGATGACCCAGATCCCCAACGACGACCCGCTCTCCGACTGGGGCCTGCCCGGCTGGATCTATCACTCCGAGCGGTTCTTCCGCGAAGAGCAGGAGAAGATCTTCCGCCCCTCGTGGCAGATCGTCTGCCATCTGAACGACATTCCGAAGGCCGGCGACTTCCACACCTTCGACTTCATCGGCGAGAGCCTGGTCGTGGTGCGCGGCAAGGACGGCGGCGTGCGGGCCTTCGCCAATGTCTGCCGCCACCGGGGCGCGCGGCTGCTGGACGGCCCCGCGGGCCACTGCGGCCGGATCGTCTGCGCCTATCACGCCTGGACCTACGACCTGGAAGGCCGGCTGATCGGCGTGCCGATGCGCGAGGACTATCCGGCGCTGGACATGGCCAAGGAGGGTCTCGCCGCCATCGAGGTCGAGGTATGGCGCGGCTTCGTCTTTGTCCGGCTGGCCGGAGATGGCCCGAGCGTCGCGACCATGATGGCGCCCTACGAGCACGAGGTGGCGCACTACCGCTTCGAGGACCTGCAGCCGTTCGGCCGCGTGACGCTGCGCCCGCGGGCGGTGAACTGGAAGAACATCAGCGACAACTATTCCGACGGCCTGCACATCCCCGTCGCCCACCCCGGCCTGACGCGGCTGTTCGGCAAGGGCTATGGGGTGGAGGCCCACACCTTCGTCGACAAGATGTGGGGTCAGTTGCTCGACGAGCCGTCGCGCAATCCGTCCGAGCGGCTGTACCAGGACATCCTGCCCGACGTCCCGCACCTGCCCGACGACCGCAAGCGGCTTTGGACCTATTTCAAGCTCTGGCCGAACTTCGCCTTCGACATCTATCCGGACCAGGTGGACTTCATGCAGTTCATCCCGATCTCGGCCACCCAGACGATGATCCGCGAGATCGCCTACGCCCTGCCCGACGATCGCCGCGAGATGAAGGCCGCGCGTTATCTGAACTGGCGCATCAACCGCCAGGTCAACGCCGAGGACACCGAGCTGGTCGCCCGCGTGCAGCAGGGCATGGCGTCGCGAACCTTCACGGCCGGACCGTTGGCGACCAGCGAGGTCAGCTTGCGCAGCTTCGGCCGGAAGGTGCGGGCGCTGGTTCCGGAGAGCCGTCTGGCGACGCCGCCGGAGGGGTGGTGAGCCGCGCCGCCTTCACCCGGGCAGATCCTGAAATCCGCCGCCAGGACCTGGTCGCCGCGGCCGAGGCGGTGCTGGCGCGCGAGGGCGTGGGCGGGACCAGCGTGCGGACCATCTGCGCGGAGGCCGGCGTCTCGCCGGGCCTGTTGCGGCACTATTTCGAAGGCGTCGACGAGCTGATCGCCTGCGCCTACGAAGCGGTCAGCCAGCGGATCGAGACGGCGCTGGAGGCGGCCCTGGCCGCGGCCCCGCCGACGCCGCGCGCGCGGCTGCTGGCCTATCTGACCGCCAGCTTCGCCCCGCCGGTGCTGGACCCGGACCTGCTGGCCGCCTGGATCGGCTTCTGGAGCCTGGTCAAGACCAAGCCGCGCATGGCGGCGATCCACGCGGCCTCCTACGCCGACTTCCGCGCGAGGCTGGAGCGTCTGCTGGCCGAGGCCGGCGCGCGCGACACGCGCCAGGCGGCGATCGCCCTGACGGCGACCGTGGACGGACTATGGCTGGAACTGTGCCTCGATCCGGCGACCTTCGGTCCGGACGAGGCGGCGCGGATCATCGCCCGCGCCCTGGAAGCCTGGCTTCCGAAAGAGGCTTAGAGCCTGTCTGGTTTAGATGGAGCCATCTAAACCAGATAAACAGGCTCTAATTCATACACTTAGAGCGCGTTTGGGCAGCTTAACCGCCTACACTTAAGCCTAACGCGCTCTTAAAGTTTCCGGTCTTCCCAGCGAAAGCCGGGAATGGAAGTCGCCGGGGCTCGCTGTCGTTGCAGCGCCAATCCCACCACCCCTGCGCTTCGGTTTCGGCTTTGAACGTACCGTCCGCACTCGGTCTTTTTCGAGGCGACGATCCGTTCGATCCCTTCAAGAGCCTGTCCGCCGAAACTGTTACGCGACTTGAGAGCGGACACACTCCAAACGCTTGCTCGCGAGCGTTCTGCACGTCTTGCACGACTTCATGCAAGCGCTAAGCGCCTTCAGGCAGCCGCTTGATTGGCGGCGCGGTTGCGTCCCCAGGCCGGGACGCGGGCCTCCGGCTCGAACACATGGACCTGCGCCTTGCGCCCCTGCTCGCGCATGTGGCGCGCCAGGAGTTGGGCCAGGGCCTCGGCTTCGTGCTGGGAGGAATAGCAGCCGATCATCTCGGCCGAGTCGTTCCAAGTTACGTGCCAGACGCCGGAAACCGGGCGGACGTAGTAGTGATTCTCGGTCATGGGAGACCTCCTGGAGACGACTTAACGTGGCACTAACCACGTTCACATGACAGTTGTTTCGCGATCGCACAATCAAATTGCGCTGCGATGCACAATGCATGATCCGGGCCAACGCCGGATGTGCTGTTTTTCACCCAGCCGGGGGAGATCGCTATTTTCGATCTGTCGCCGCAAGGGGCGGGCGTTCCGGGGACGGACGTCGCGCGACGCCCGCCCCCGCCGCGTCTCGGCTAGAAGCCCGCCGAGAGAGTGATCTGCGCCGTGCGGTGCGGGCCGGAGCGGTAGTTGGCCGCGCCGGTCACGACGGTCGAGATCGTGCCCAGATAGTCCTTGTCGAAGATGTTATCGACATTGATCCGGGCCTTGATGTCCTTGAGCGGGCCGTAGTTGAAGCCCTCGCCCAGGTCCACGTACATGTTGAACAGCGTATAGCCCTTGGTCTTCTCGCTGTTGTCGAAGTTGCTGTAGCGATCGCTGATGTGGCGGGTCGACAGGTTGATGACGGCCCAGTCCACCGGCTCGAACGTCACCCCGCCCTGCAGGGCGAATTCCGGGAAGTCCGGAACGCTCTTGCCCTTCAACAGGTAGGTCGTCACGCCGGAGCTGGTGCGCGCCGAGAAGCCGTCCTCGAACACCGAGTGGTTATAGGAGGCGTTGGTGTTGAAGTAGATCTTGCCGCCCAGCGCCTCGGGCTTCCACTGGCCGCTGAACTCCAGGCCATAGGCGTGCACGCCGCCGACGTTCTGGTAGTAGGTTTCCAGCGACGTGGTGCCCGGCAGGTACTCGTTGAACGACTGCAGGCGGTTCTGGAAGCTGGTGTAGTAGGTGGTCACCGACGCGTTGAAGGTCGGATAGTTGGCGCGATAGCCCAGTTCGATATTCTTCGAGGTCTCGGCCTTGGGCGCGGGCACGTTCACGGTCGCCGGCGTGTAGTAGACCGCATCGGCGCCGCGCGGCAGCGACATGTTCTCCGAGTACGACGTGAACACCTGGCCGCGGCCGATCGTGTAGACCGCGCCGATCTGGGGCAGGAAGCGATCCTTCCAGGTCGTCCGCAGATCGGCCGTCTGGCTGAAGCGGAAGTCCTCGCGGTTGCGCTTGCCCAGCATCTGGTAGTCGACATCCAGCAGGCGGAAGCCGACGTCCACCTTCAGCTTGCCGTCGGCCATGATGACCGTGTCCTTCAGGAAGCCTTCCCAGGTGTTGCGCTTGGACGTGTAGTTGCGCGTCCGATAGACGGGCTGACTGAAGTCCGGCGCGCCCTCGGGCGAACCGCCCGCGACGTTGAAGGTGTTCGACAGCTGGTGGTAGTCGTCGTCCTCGTACCAGACGCCGCCCTCGATCTTGTGGTCGCCGAGGGTCCAGCTGACCTTGCCGGTCGCGCCCTTGCGGATGCCGTCGATCTGCGAGATGCCGAACTGCAGGCCGAGCGGGGCGTTCAGGCCCGGCACCACGGCCTTCTGCTGGTTGTAGTAGCCCAGAGCGGTGTCATAGCCGACGCCGCTGGAGCCCCAGCCGTCCTTCTTCTCGTAATAGACCGTGCCGGTGAAGCGCAGGTTCTCGGCGAGGTCCTTGTGCAGGGTCACGCCATAGAGGTGGTCGCTGCGCGCGTTCAGGCCGAACTTGTAATATTGCGCATAGGCGGCGTTCGAGTACTTCAGGCCGCTCGACGTGGGCGGCAGCGGCGGGATGTAGCCGACATAGCCGAAGTCCCGGCCCTTGCGGCCATAGATGTCGCCCGCCGTCCCCTTGTACTGGGCGATCGTGAACGACGGCGAGTCATAGTCGAAATAGTCGTTGTGAACGGTCTGGAAGCTCAGGTCGCCGGACTCGAATTCCCAGCGGATCTTGCCCTCATAGTGCTCGCGGTCGATCGTGCCGGGGCCGCGCCACTGGTCGCTGTTGATGACCGAGCCGCTGGCATAGGCCGAGAAGCCTTTGTGCTCGCCGGTCTCCAGACGCAGGAAGGTGCGGGTCAGGTTGTCCTCGCCGAAGGTCTGGCTGATCTTGCCGCCAGCGGTCTTCTCCGGCTTCTGGGTGAAGTAATCGACGATCGGACCCAGCGACGCGTAGCTGGGCAGGGAGACGTCGCCGGCGCCCGACGAGGCGGTCACGCGCAGCAGGTTCTCGTTGTCGACATAGCGGTAGATCGGGCTGCCGCCGAACTGGTCGCTGCGCCCCATCGGAATGTCGTCGAGCAGGAAGCCGACCTGCTGGAAGTTGAAGGCGCGGACGGTGACCGAGTTGCCGAACTCGTACATGCCCAGGGCGTCATTGGCCTGGACGTTGAAGCCCGGCAGGGACTCCAGCATCTTCAGGCCGGTGATGCCGGCCGGCGCCGAAAGCAGCGCCTCGCGGGTGATCGACACCGTCGCGGTCGCCTGGTCGGTGCCGACGGCGATCGCGGCTTCCGAGACCCGCTTGCCGGTGACGACCACCGACTCGACTTCGTTCTTGGTCTCCTGGGCCTGAGCGACACCCGCCAAGCCAAGCACAGATGCCAAAATAATGGGCGTGATCAGGTTGACCCTGCCAATATTTCTATCAGACAATATACTGGAACTCATAACCTATCCCCAAGGTATGTTTGGACGCCTCGGGTATCATCCTCCG